>VBHS01000257.1 GCA_005881295.1 Chloroflexota bacterium | reverse complement strand
TGCGCTTCCTGGACATCCCACTCATGGAGAAGAACGCGAACCGCATGTTGATCACGGCGCAGGATCTGCACGTCGATGTCGTCATGATGCCGTGCCTGTGCCCCGAGAAAGAGATCGAGTGCCCATCCGCCAGCAATCCACCAGGGGACCGCCAAATGGGAGAAGAACCTGGCTATTTCGCGTGGGGACCACGGCTGCCACAGGCCAAATTGGTTGATGTCGTTTGCCATCCTATCCCTTCCGCATGCAGTTCAATGTTTCGTTTACTCCAGGCTCCTCTTTAGTCTTATTGAAAGTGGACGAGGGCTGGAAAGACAAAGGTATCGTCGCAACTATTCATCCGAATTGCTTTTGGCGGGAGGTAGTAGATACCACTTTTATCTTTCTGATAGCTCCTCGACTTGCTTACTCAGAGAAGGGTGTGATGTCATTTCAACGACATCATGCACTTCGTCAAGCATGCGGCGCAGATCGGTAAGGATTGCGCCACGAATGGCGATGCGATAGCCTGCGCTGATGGACGGGTTAGCGGCGTTTTCGGTGGGTGATTCAATTTGCTTTGCATCTTGCGCTAGTTGCGCCTGCAAGATACGGAGCTGCTGTTGGGCGTGCTCCATGCGGGTGCTGAGGGTTTCTCTCTCAGGGAGGTCGCTGCTTTGAGTCGGCCCAATCTTGTTTCTGCACAATCTCTGACCAGGAAGGTTCAGGCTCATTGATGGTGTAGGCGATCCGGCGCATTTGCCGCACAAGCCGGTCGAGCGCCAGCAGCACATCGGGATAGTCAACGAGCAGGCGGCGGGCACGGCGTGCCCACGGATTCAGGCGTGCGCTGTCAAGGCCAAGCGAATATGCCTGTTCTGTGGCACGCACCTGCTGCTCTAAGTTCCGAATATGGGTGTATATCTCGCGGCTCTCTGCTTCGCTCAGCTGAACGGCCAGAGCAGCGGCGAGTCTGGGTATTGCGGCTGCCAACCGGGTCATCAATTCTGCTACTGCATCCCGTGCTCTGAAGATGTAGATGGGCGGCGAGAGGAGCAAGCTAATGACGGTCCCTATGAGTCCGCCAACGAGAGCCCCCAGCATGCGCAAGAGGGGGTAATTGCCTGCAGTAGCTCCCAGTAGGAGTGCGAGGGCCGCACTGATGGGAATCTGAGTGGCAAGATACTGACCGCGGTTCTGAAGAAACATGCCGATGATCTGTGCAGAGAAGATCATGAGCGTGATCGTCCAGAAGTTGAGACCGAAAAGGTGCGCTATAAGTACTGCCAGGATCACGCCGATGATCACGCCAAGGACACGTTCTATACTCTTGCGCGCCGTTTGCCAGCTGGTGACCTGGACAACAATGACTGCGGATACCACGGCAAGAGCTGCCGCCTCTTCTCCGAGCAGAGAAGAGACGATTGCCCACGAGAATCCTGCTGCGAGTGCGCTCTTGATCGCAAACAGGAGCAAGGGCGATCTTGACGACCAGACACCGAGTAATTTGTTGAGAGGAGGATGTGGAAGAGGCGTAATGGTTATCTCCTTTGCTTTCATGCCGACGCTATGCTCTCTAATGATTATACTCTCTCTCGCTGGAGCTTTGTTTGCGCGGGTCATATAGAGGCAAAAGAGAGGCCAGATTTCACACTGGCTTCCAAAGGGGTGCGTTTCATTTTTTTGCAATAAGGGGAGGAGGGAAAAGATGGTAGAATAGATGAAAAAGAACAGATTTCTCCCATGAAAGACTATTTGACAAGTCAATCCTAGTAAGGAAGCATCCCTATGGATCGCGAAAAAAACGCTCTCATTACTGGAGCATCCAGTGGAATTGGTTACGAACTGACCAGGTTATTTGCACATGATGGGTATAACCTTGTCCTTGTGGCAAGAAATCAAAAGCAACTCATGCAAATGGCGGACGAGTTAAAAGAAAAATACAGCGTATCCGTAAAGGTTATTTCGAAGGACTTATCTGCTGCATCTGCCCCGGAGGAAATTTTCACGGAGCTTCAGCAAGAATCCAGAGGGATTGATGCTCTTGTGAATAACGCCGGATTTGCTACATACGGGTTGTTTTCTGAAACGGACCTTGAGGCCGAACTGCAATTGATGCAGGTAAATATGGTTACCCTCACGCATTTAACAAAGTTATTCCTCCCTGGCATGCTAAACAAACGAACGGGGAAAATATTAAACCTCGCATCAACCGCCGCCTTCCAGCCAGGTCCGCTCATGGCCGTCTATTATGCAACCAAAGCCTATGTGTTATCGTTTTCCGAAGCTCTTGCCAATGAATTACATGGTACAGGTGTGAGCGTCACTGCTCTTTGTCCAGGACCAACAGAGTCTGGTTTTCAAAAAAAGGCTCATATGGAAGACTCAAAGCGGTTCAGCGGCAAGATCATGGATGCGCAAACTGTAGCACGTATTGGTTATCGTGGATTAATGACAAACAAAACCGTTGTCATTCCTGGTCTGCGCAATAAAATACTTGTCGAGACTGTAAGATTTTCTCCAAGAAAGATGGTGACACGAGTAGTCAGAAACATGCAGGAAAGCGTACATAAAAGTTGAGTCCTCCACGTAGCCACCGAATGGCGACGGAAGCCAGCCGCTGTCCAGCCTGCAGGCGATAGACCTGGGCGATGTTGAAGGCCAGACACGTCAAAGTGATACAGACTATTTTGTGCCGGATAAGGATGTTCTGCCAGAGGCATTGCCAGACGTAACAGGTCTTACCCTTACGGTGTCTCTATTTTGAGAGCGCGTGGACACAACATCAGAAACAGAATGATCGGTAGATTCTTTCCACTGGCCGCGCAACTCATCGGCTCGGCGAATAATACCGTTCTTTAGTTCCTGTTCGCCTGGATCTCCGCTATTCTGTGCAATGGAACCTTCGGGCGGAATATCGAGCGCTATCAGGCGAGTAAACACGGGTTCTATTGCGATATCTGGATTTCTGAAGAACTGACTGCCGCGAATACGCACAAAGCGCCAGCCCAAACGCTCAAGGATGGCCTGACGAGCCATATCTTCTCCCAGTTTTTCGGCTGAATGCCAGCGCTCCCCATCGCATTCTATTGCTAGTCGTCTGCCAGCGCCTTCAACTACCAGATCGATACGGTAGGCCCCTACAGGCCACTGTGTTGTCACGCGATAGCCTGCTACCCATATCTGGTCACGAGCACGGCTGGCAGCTACATTAAACCGCTTCTTAAACATGTACTCATAACCCTCTTCATTGCGAAGGGGAAGTGGTCCATCACCTTCCGGTACGTCAACCATGGACAAGAACATCACGTCGCGTTCATCGCCCTGAAATTGGGCCGGGTCGCCACAAAGCACGCGACGCTGCACGTATTCTGTCGTGGGCATGTATTTCCGCAATAGTGATTCGATATAGAGTGCTTGCTCGCTGCCCACCATAGAAATAACACCAAAAGTGGCATCTTTATATTCCGGCTGCTCTGAAGCAGCTATCAGCAAGGAGGCGACTAAGTATATCTAAGTATATCAGTTCTGCTGATTTCTGAACAGTTATCTTTTGCGTCCTCTGTAACTGCTACTTTCCCCATCTTCGCGGATGCAAATGGTGTATACTAATGATAAAAGTGGGGGGCGTTTTCCTCGCCGAAACCAGGGAGGAGAGTATGTCACAGCAAGCAACACCAGAGAGAATATTTGGTATCGGGCTCCTGGGAGTGTCAGAAGCTGTGGGGTTTATGAACTTTCACGAAATAATGAGGATACCGAACCATCCGCCAAGGGCCGATAAATCGGCGCTGGGCGCGATAAATCGGCCCCTACTGATGGTCGGATTATTTCGTGAAAGTGCATTAACTCCTGCGGAGTGTCACGGAAGAGACTTTCGAGGAACAGACCGATGAGCCTAACGCATCCACCGTCAGAAGAACCTTTCGCGTCTCAGAAGCAAGATGATCGGTCAGAAGGAGCTAACGAAGACGATTTTGATTTGATCATGCCTGGACCAATGGAGGAAAGGCCGGGCAGCACGCCGGGAAATGTGCGGATACGTGTGACGCTGCCGCGGAATCGACCCTTTCACCATATCAAGGAGGGAATGCTTGAAGCCACGGAGGCCGCGGATATGCCAGAAGGGTCGCTGGCTCGTACCTTGTATTGGCTCAAACGGGCCTTGATTGGGATCCCGATCGCGAGCATACAGGCCGAAGGGGAGCGCCTGACCAAATTCAAGGCGCTTGCTATTCTCTCTTCGGATGCGATTTCATCCGTCGCTTTTGCCACCGAGGCGATCCTGATTAACCTGGTGGCGGCAGGCTCGCTGTACCTGGGCCTGACGTTGCCGATTAGCCTGGTAATTCTGGGCTTGCTCGTTATCGTGACACTCTCCTATCGCCAGACTATTCCTGCCTATCCCAATGGTGGGGGGTCCTATATCGTCGCACGCGAGAACCTGGGAATCCTGCCGGGGTTGGTTGCCGCATCCGCCTTGATGATCGATTACGTGCTCAATGTGTCCGTTTGTGTCGCGGCTGGCGTGCATAACGTGGTCTCGCTTCTTCCTGCTCTCCAGCCCTACGTTATCCCGCTGGATCTTGTGCTGGTGGTCGTGATGACGATCTTGAATCTGCGTGGTATCCGTGAGTCTGGTTCGATCTTCGCCTTGCCGACGTATTTCTTCATTGTCAGCGCCTCTTTGCTCATCGTGGTGGGGTTGGTCAAAGCTTATGTCTTCTTGCATCAGCCGCTCATCGGGCAATTCACTCCTACGGTGCAGGCCATCGAGCCGTTATCCATCTTTGTCATTCTGCGCTCGTTTGCGACGGGCTGTTCGGCAATGACAGGCGTCGAGGCGATCTCCAATGGAATTCCCATCTTTCGCAAACCGGAGCCACGCAATGCTGCTATTACGCTGACCTGGATGGCGGTTATTCTGGGGTCGCTCTTCCTGGGGATTACCTTGCTGGCGATGACCTACGCGGTTGAAGCCCAACCTTCAGGCGATCCCACGGTGATTGCCAAGATTGCACTGCATGTCTTCTCTGGTCCTTTGATCTTTCTGTTTCCGCTCTTCCAGCTCTCGGTGCTGGGCATCCTGACCCTTTCGGCCGAGACCAGCTACGCCGGCTTTCCGCGTTTGGCCTACCTGTTGGCCCGTGACGGGTACTTACCCAAGCAGTTCTCCCTGCGAGGGGATCGGCTCGCCTTCTCTGTGGGCATCATCACCCTCGCTGTGCTAGCCAGTATCTTACTCATCATTTTCAGGGGGAGTACGAACGCGCTCATTAACCTGTTTGCCGTTGGCGTCTTCGTCGCCTTTACACTCTCACAGGCGGGGATGGTGGTGCACTGGTGGCACTTACGCACGACAGAGCGCCACTGGCTGCGCAGTTTGCTGATCAATGGAGTGGGGGCTATAGCCACGGGCGTGGTCGCACTGGTGGTGGCCTCGACGAAGTTCCTAGAAGGGGCCTGGATCGTGGTGGTGCTGATCCCGATAATAGTGCTGTTGTTTACAGGGATCAGCCACCATTACGAGCACGTTGAACGTGAGCGTATCACTGCGATTCCTCTGCATCCAAAGGATATACATCACCGACTCATTGTGCCTATTGCTGAACTGAATCTCGCGGCGAAACAGGCTGTGGCCTATGCGCGTTCGATTGCACCGCAAGTGACCGCTGTTCATGTGGCTGTCGAGAGAGAGAAGGCCGATACTTTGCGAGCTGCCTGGGACGAGTGGCAAAGAAGTCTCTCTGCAGAGGAGTTGTCATCGCTAGACATTATCGATTCTGGGCAGCGCTTGCCCCTCCTTCCCTTGCTGGACTATATTGACGCTGCGCACAAGCAGCATCCTGAGGAGACGCTGACGGTCGTCCTGCCGGAAGTGGTTGAATCCTCGTTTAGACGCTTGTTCTATAGTCCAAAAATTCTGGGACTGAAGGCGACGCTGCTCTTCCGACCAAATATTGTCGTGGCCAATGTTCCGCTGCAGCAGCGAGCCAGCACTGGCACTATTCCCACACGTCCAAAGGAGATACATCACCGTTTCGTTGTGCCTATTGCGGGACTGGATCGTGCTGCGATCGCGAGCCTGGCTTATGCCCGCTCTATCTCCGCTCACGTCACAGCCGTGCACGCGGTGGTTGATGAAGAGCAGGTCGAGCAGGTACAGGCAAGCTGGGAGCAGTGGCGACAGAAGATCCCGGCAGAGGAAGAGACACATCTGCTCCTCATCACGTCGCCGTACCGCACCCTCTTAGGTCCGCTGCTGGCCTATATAGACGCGGTGCACCTGCGTCATCCTCAGGATACGCTGACGGTGATCGTGCCGGAATTTGTCGTGGCTCACTGGTGGGAATACGTGCTGCATAATCAGATAGCGCTGCGCTTGAAGGCGGCGCTGCTGTTCCGCCCTGGTGTGGTGGTCTTGAATTTGCCCCAGCACCTACGGGGCCGAGAGTCACAACGCAGGCCATCTCCATTCGGAACCGGAGGTTAACATAATGTGTTGGGGATTCAAGCGCCGATCCATGGGAGGCTGTGTCAAGATGCAGGAATAAGAAGAAGGCCCCGCCCAAGGACGACCGCAAGGGATCGTCCCTACTATACACCTCCCGTTGTTGGTTGTGTCGTCGTCTGGACTTGTCAAGGACGACCGCAAGGGATCGTCCCTACTATACACGGGCTTGGTGGGCTAATCCATCGTATAGTAGGGACGATCCTTTGCGGTCGTCCTCTCGGGGCAGCTGGATGCTACCCTGTTACAGGTCTTCTTGTGGGTGATGGTTGGGTGATGGTTGACCCGTTGGTGCTTGCGCCTGGTGGCGCGATGGTGGGTGATGCGTTAGCTCCTGCTACTACTTGTAGTGTAGTGACAGGTGGCGCGGGAGGGCCTGCGTTCGATTGCGGCGGAGTACCAGATGAGCGGAACGCCATAAATTTGTTAAGCAAGTCGAACCAGAACGGCGCCCCCAGAGACACGGCAAATGTCGTTGCCAGCAACCCGACGATTTTTAATACCCAGGCCCAAAAATCTGCTGGTAAACTGGAGGGAGACCAGCCTATCACGAGCTGAATTTGCTCGAAACCTTTCTGTAATGTCGCCACGCCCGCATTGGAGGGGGAGCTGGCGGACCCCTGGGCCGAGGCAACGAGGGCTGATCGTATAACGGTATCGTTTGAGATGGTGGTGATGATGGAAAGGGTGTCGATGTTCAGGCCTACGACGATAAGGAGTCCCAGGATGAAGATGATCAGTTGGACTCTCCGCCTGTACCAGCCGGAAACACGGTCCATGGTGTCGTTGTACCATTTTTCTACTTTGACCAGATCTTTTGCAAGATCTATATTGGTTTTTTCTCCGAGCGATTCAAGGGCCTCTGGTAGGGGGCTTTTCGCCGAATTGGGGTTATCCTTGTAAGCTTGAACGACATCTATTAATGCCAGTGCGAAGGCATCCGCGGGGATATAGGAAGGTTTACGTGGTTTGCCAGACGCTGCATTCTGAGAAAGTCCCTTAATAAGCGGGTTTTCATAAAGTTGTTTAGCCAACCCATTCCCTTGTGGATCGGCCAGCATATTTTTAATGCCATCCTCAAGGGTCTTTGCACGCAAGTTAAGGAAACGAGCAATGACCTGCTCGTTAATGGTGGAGCAGAGCAAGCTCACGAGCATATATACAAAAACAAGACCGATGGCTACCTCGAGAACGTAGGAACCGAACATATGCACCTCCGCTCATTGTGTGGTTGAACAAACGTTGTCCTGATTTAGAAGGCCGATAAAAAGATCAGATTCCGCTACCCTGAATACGGTGGTTCTCCTAAAATTTAGGGCACGAGTTTTTTCGAGGGCTCCGTCTTTCGTTGTAAGGTTGCTCCGAATCCGGCCTGATAAGATTGAAGCTGCGAGGGCAAAAGGTACCATACATCAGATTGACAGTAACTCATGGGAAAGACATAATGAAGTGTCTCTTCCTCAGAAGGTGAGCTAGCAATGGCAAACCATGTTGAAGAGTGATGTTTATCTGAAGCGAAGAGCATGTGATACATGAGGGGAACAACGCCGTCAACGTCCTCCCATACAGCCAAAGGAGATAACTAAGCATGACAGATGAACATGCAATGCATCATGAAGATCATTCCCACTATGGACCCGGGTATGCTTCGCCCGAAGAGGCCATGAAGGCCGAGCCCGAAAAGGTGCTCTACAGCATCGCACTCTATGGAGGAACAGGGATCGAAGAACCGGATTATCTGGCAACCATCGATGTTGATCCTGCATCTCCAACCTATGCGCAGGTGATCTACCGAACCCCCATGCCCAACGTAGGCGACGAGCTCCACCATTTTGGCTGGAATGCCTGTAGCTCCTGCCATGAAGATGAAAGTAAGTCGCGAAGTTTTCTCATCCTTCCGGGCAATCTGTCTAGCCGTATTCACATTGTAGATGTCTCTGATGAACGAGCCCCAAAACTGCATAAGGTGATCGAACCTGAAGAGGTCAAGGAAAAAGCGAATCTCACTGCGCCTCACACTGTTCACTGCCTAGCCGATGGTCATGTGATGATATCGATGCTCGGTGACAAGGAGGGCAACGCTCCCGGAGGTTTCCTGCTGCTTGACGAGGAGTTCAACATAGCTGGTCGTTGGGAACACAAAAACGAGGGCATGCACTACAACTATGACTTCTGGTACCAGCCGCGCCACAATGTGATGGTCAGCAGTGAATGGGCAGCGCCTAACACCTATACCAAAGGCTTCGATCTGGATGATGTCGCAATTGGGAAGTACGGTCACCACCTGCACTTCTGGGACTGGGAGAAGCATGAGCTCGTTCAAAGTGTTGATCTGGGTGAGGAAGGATTGATCCCGCTGGAGGTGCGCTTCCATCATAATCCTGACAGCACCAACGGCTTCGTTGGGGCCGCACTCAGTAGCAACATGTGGCACTGGCACAAGTCCAACGGTCAGTGGCACCTTGAAAAGGTTCTCGATATCCCCTCCGTTGAGGTAGAGGGCTGGCCCATTCCAGTACCGTCGCTCATCACCGATTTCCTGGTCTCGATGGACGACAAGTATGTCTACCTTTCCAACTGGCTGCATGGTGATATTCGCCAATACGATATCAGCGATGCCTCACATCCGAGACTGACTGGACAAGTTTGGTGCGGTGGCTTGCTTGGGAAAAGCGGCAACATCCAGGGTCACAAGCTCAACGGTGGACCGCAAATGCTCCAACTGAGCCTTGATGGCAAGCGACTATATGTCACCAACTCGCTCTATAGCACGTGGGACAATCAATTCTACCCTGATATCGCGCAAACTGGTTCCTATCTGCTGCAAATTGATTGTGACACACAGAACGGCGGCTTGAAGATCAACGAGAATTTCTACGTTGACTTTGGCAAAGAGCCAGCGGGTCCTGCTCGTGCTCACGAGATGCGTTATCCCGGTGGTGACTGCACCTCCGATATCTGGGTGTAGCGCTAGAGCCAACTTCAAACGAGGAACAGGCGACGAAATGCATCATCGATATTGACGCGGTTATCCAACAAAAGGAAATGATTGGCGTCATCATCTCATTTGCAGATGCGCAGATGAAGCGTTTTGCATTGTTCTGATTGCTCCTTGTCCCAAGCAGGACTTCTATATGCTGTTTAAGAAGAGAGTTGATGACTATGCCATACCTTTCTATACGCGAAGCTTCAGAAGATATGCGATCCTGGATGACGACTCCTACGGAGTTGGTGGCGGAGGCGCTGGAGAAGATTGATTTGCTGGATGGGGAGATCAAGGCGTTTGTGACTGTTTTAGGCGAGCAGGCGTTGGCGGACGCGGCGAGGGCGGAGACTGAGCAACGAATGGGATTCTATCGCAGCCCGCTGCACGGTATTCCTGTAGGTATCAAGGATATTATTGCGGTCAAGGGCGTGCGCATGACGGCTGGTTCTCAGGTGCTGGCTGATTATGTTTCGCCGGAGGATGCGACGGTGGTTGAGCAGTTGAGGAAGGCGGGGGCGATTATCCTTGGGAAGACCAATACACATGAGTTCGCTTTTGGGACGTATACGCCTCCGACGCGCAATCCATGGGACCGGACACGCATTCCTGGGGGCTCAAGCGGTGGCTCGACAGCTGCTGTGGCAGCTGACATGTGCCTGGGGGCGATTGGCAGCGATACGGGCGGATCGATCCGGATACCGGCGGCGTGTTGCGGTGTGACCGGGCTCAAGCCGACATATGGGCGCGTCAGTTGTTATGGCGTAGTCCCGCTGAGCCGGTCGCTGGACCACGTGTGGTCCTGAAGGAAGAGGGTGCGGAGGTGGTGAAGGATGTAGAGTTGCCATACCCGTCTTTTGAGATGTATCGCACAATTCAGAGGCCGGAGGCGGCGTTTTCGCATATGCAGGAAGGGTGGCTCAGCAAGAAGGCTGATCTCTACACCAGGCGCACGCGAGAGCACTTACTGGCGGGACAGAAAATTCCTGCGGTGGATTATTTGCGCGCTCAATATGAACGGCGCCTCTTTTCAAGCGCGGTGCGGTCGGTTTTGCAACGAGTCGACGTGTTGTTTTTGCCGACGATACCGGTGCCCGCGATACCGGTAGCGCAGATGGATCAGGAGATTCGCATTGAGGGTGTGGAGGTAAATGCCACGGTTTCTCTCCTGAGCCTGACGATGCCATTTAACCTGGTGGGGCTGCCTGCCTGCTCGTTTCCCGGTGGCTTTACCAGCAATAATCTGCCGGTCGGGCTGCAGGTAGTGGGCAAAGCCTTCGAGGAAGCGACGGTTTTGCGTATCGCGCATGCTTACCAGCAGTTGACGGACTGGCACCGTAGGGAGATAAGCTAGCTTGCTACACTCTTGTTTCTGTGATTCCAGGCGCTGGTCTGCCAGTCGTCGGCAGTTTCTGGCTCTTCCACCCAGCCGGAGAGAGGCATTTGCAGGTATCTTGCGAGGGCGATGACATACGGTTCGTATTGGTCACGCATAGCGGCAAGCCGATCCTCGGCGCTTTCTTCATCATGTAAAGATATGCCTATTTCGTGGAGCGCTTCTTGTAAGCGTTCAAATTCTGCGTGGGCAAGACGCCGTATGCGCATATCGTCTGGCGAGAGGGATAAGACCTGGCCCAGGTCTATGGCGGCGTGACAGGCGATAGCGAAGGTGAACACTGCCGTCTGCTCGGGTATCCCGTCGATACCAACCGACAAGAGGGCGCTGACATCGAGGATGGCAGTGAGAGCGGCGAGCCAGGACTGGCGATCATGTTGGGAACGGTAGTACATTAAAACCGGGTAGGAGAGATGGCTCTCCAGCAGTTCCGCCGACCAGTTTTCCCATTCGTGCAGGTGCTCTTTGAGTTCGTCCATTACCTGTGTTAAAAGTCAACTATTTAGGACCCCCTATGGCAACTATTTCTGCCGGTTTCTGAACGGCGATCTGCGCTGCTTCTTGTTGAAGCTTTCGGTG
>VBHS01000256.1 GCA_005881295.1 Chloroflexota bacterium | reverse complement strand
GGGGCGTGCCACCGCCATCTTTTCGCTGCATTCGGAGTGTGCCAGCTTTCCGGTCTCGTTTCGCGATAAGGGCATTCGTCATGTGTCCTTCAAAATCGCCTTTCCCAGCGATTTCATGAAGAAACTCAAATTCCTGGTAGATATCGGTTTTGGCAGCGATGAGCCAATCAGTGTAAGAGGAGTGAAAGTTTCACCACGTGAGGTTTTAGCCAGGCTACTTGAAATGACTCCTGTTGAAGATGTTGAGCCACAGGATTGCGATGTATTGCGTGTGGTTGTTGCCGGTGAGGCCCAGGGGCAACGCCTGGAGATTGTCAACCAGGTTGTTGTCTTACCCTATCGTCGTTGGGGTATAGGTGCTGGCGCTCTTGATACTGGTACGCCCCTTGCCATTGCCGGGCGGATGTTAGCGAATGAAGAGATTGCGCGCCGTGGTGCCTTTGGCCCAGAATTGTGCATCCCCGTCGAGCCGTTCTTCCAGGAGCTTGCTCGCTACGATATGCACGTGACAGAGACAAGAACAACAGCCATTTCGTAAAAGGTACAAATGTGCTTGATCGCGGAAACTATAGATTCTCACAATTGAGCATATGTTAGATAATTCCTTACAACTTCAAGGTGGCTGTGGTAAAATGGCGTAAGTGGATCGACTTTTGTAGGAAAATTCGTACCTATTTTGTAATGCAGGTACGAATTTCGAAAGTATGAATGCAAATTCATGCGAAGTCACAGTATTTAAAACTTCTGAAAGGGGCTATCAGATGAGCGAGTATAAACTGCTTATCAATGGTGAACTCGTCAGTAGCAGTTCAGGTAAAACCGTTGACGACATTGGTCCTGCCAGTGGCCAGCCAATTGCTCAAGTTCCTGAAAGTTCGGTGGAAGATGTTAACCGTGCTGTAGCCGCAGCACGCGAAGCTTTCGACGACGGACGCTGGTCCAGCCTACCTCATAGTGCACGTGCAGCAGCATTGGAAAAGTTGGCATCACTTCTGGAAGCGCATACAGGTGAGTTGGCTGAACTAGAATCGCAAGATGCTGGTAAGCCCATTAAACTAGCGCGCGATAGTGATGTTCCTTTTGCCATCGACAACCTGCACTTCTTTGCGGGTGCTGCTCGCCACCTTGCCGGTATAGCCTCAAGTGAATATACTGGAGGACATACCAGCATCATTCGTCGTGAACCTATCGGCGTAGTTGCCTCTCTGGCTCCCTGGAACTATCCCTTCATGATGGCCGCCTGGAAAATTGGTCCCGCTCTCGCTGCCGGTAACACAGTCGTCCTCAAGCCATCGGTTGAAACTCCTCTCAGCACGCTGAAACTTGGTGAGCTGGCTCTTGAAGCTGGTATTCCTGCTGGAGTTCTCAACATCATTACCAGCGGCCCCGGCGTAGCACAGGCACTTGGTAGTCATCGTGATGTAAGCATGGTATCAGTTACAGGCAGCACTGAGAGTGGTAAGCATATTATGCGTGCAGCAGCAGACACCATTAAGCATGTGCACCTCGAACTTGGCGGCAAAGCCCCATTTATCGTCTATGAGGATGCCGATATTGAAGCTGCTGCTAATGGAGCTGTTGTAGGTGGTTACGTCAACTGTGGCCAGGACTGTACCGCTGCTACTCGCATCTACGTGCAAGACAGTATTTATGATGCCTTTTTGGACTCGTTCTTGAGCAAGGTCAAACAAATTCGCGTAGGTAATCCCGCTGTTGAAAGTACTGATATGGGACCATTGATCTCAGCCTCCCAGCGTACCAATGTCGAAGGATTTGTCGAGCGGGCACTCCGTGCTGGTGCGAACATTGTCACAGGCGGTAAACGTACCACAGTGGCCGGCCTTGAAAAAGGTTTCTTCTTCGAGCCGACTGTCATTGCAGAAGATCGCAATGACGCAGAGATCGTGCAGTCTGAAGTCTTTGGCCCTGTGGTTGTCGTCTCTCGCTTCAAAACCGAAGAAGAAGTGCTGAAGAAGGCCAATGGTGTCGTGTATGGTCTTGCCTCCTCTGTCTGGACAAAAGATATCTTCAAAGCTATGCACGCGAGCAGGGTCCTTCAATTTGGCACAGTCTGGATCAACGACCACTTGCCACTTACATCGGAGATGCCGCATGGGGGTTATAAAGAGAGTGGCATAGGCAAAGATATGTCTATGTACTCCTTTGAAGAATATACCCAGATCAAACATGTGATGATTGAACTAGATGGCGATGCTCGTAAAGGTTGGCACTACACCATTTTCGGTGATGCTGAGTAATCCCTTTTTCAACAATAAAAAGTAAGGCCTCCACCTGGTTTAAAAAGGAGAAGGCTTACCCAGAAAGGCACCCACCGCCTTCCTCTGTTATATATTACGTAACAGGTTACACCGATCTCAGATTGAGTTAAACAATGAAATTAGGATAAAATGCTCCATATGGACGAAACTAATCAAATATTGAGCAAGAGAGCGAGGAGGATTATAACCATGCGCGTAATACAACATTGCTCGATGAACGAGGCAGAGGCTAGTGCTTTCTGATATCATCGATATTCCTCCTGGTTCTCTCGTTTCGCTTGTTGGAGCCGGCGGGAAAACAACTACAATGTATACACTCGCTTCTGAGTTGGCAGGGAAAGGCATGCGTGTTGTTACAACCACCACTACCAACATATATTTCCCCGCACAAGGTGAAACTGATACCCTCATTGTCTCACCTGAGACTCCTACGCTCCTAAAAATGGTAAATTCAGCCTGGAAGCAGCATCACCGCGTGGCCGTTGCGGGAAGAGTTATCGGAGCGGGAAAAATAGGCGGCGTCCAGGCAAATCAGCCCTTTGAACTGCTCGCTAAAGGTGGCGCAGATATCGTCATCGTCGAAGCAGATGGCGCTCGTCACCGTATGATTAAAGCACCTGTTGAGCACGAGCCTGTTATACCCTTTCGGACTAATCTAGCTTTCCTACTAATGAGCGCTGAGGCGATCAACCAACCATTGAGTACAGAGATTGCCCATCGCCCGGAGCGTATTGCCTCCGTACTGGGGATCGGTCAAGGCGATATTCTAACACCTGAGCGTGTTGCCAGGTTAATGACGAGCGAGCAAGGTGCGATGAAAAATATTCCTGAACAAACAACAATCTATCTACTCATCACGCACGTTTCTATAATGAAGCAGGATGCCGTACAGGAGCTCATATCTTTGGTGCATCATTCCCATCGACTGGCAAGAGTAGTTTGTTCGACAGAACCGGGAAACTGGTTCTTGCTCTAACTAGATAAATCTGCCTTATCGCAATTCATCGACTAAATGTCGAGCCATTTGGAGCCATTCTTCGGGCGTATCATCCGGAACTGAACAGCCATTTGCCAGGATAAGTCTTCGTCCTTTTGTCTGGCTGATAGCAGACATAATTTCATTATCAATCTCAGCCTGGCTGCCGTGGGTAAGTGGACCTCGCTCCCATAATCCCCCCATGAGACACTTATCGGTGAGAGTTAATGCTTCACTGAGTGTAGGGCCTGTGAGCCGATCGCTCCAACTCATCACAGCTACTGGATAGTCGGTGAAGTCCTCAAAGTAGATTTGATCTCCTTCCTGGGTTGGATCAGCGTGTACATGGACAATATTGAGCCAGCCGTTTTTAGCACCTTCTAACGCTTCCAGGTCATAGGGACGTCCGATATTGCGATATTCTTCTCGTGTAAAATCCGTATTAGTTGCACCCATACAGGAGAAGAATATACCGCTTGCGCCTGCTTCGATAGCAGCTTCCATCAAGCGACGGAGATTAGATGCAATTGTTCCTAACCCCTCTTCAAAAGGCTGAGGGTTTTTTCTGGCCTCTTCAATAGCTTTTCGTTTACCCATGAAGCGGATTACATATGTAAGTGGACTAAAAAGTGTCAAAATAAGGGGATAGTCATTCCCTATTTGTGAACGAAGTACACGAATACAGGTCAGTTGCTCCTGAAACATGGGAGTGTCCAGGTCAAGACGAGGAAGAAAGCGAAGCTGGTCTGACACTGTAAGCTGATCTTGTGGTGGGGGATATTCTAAATCTGGCATTATCTTAACTATATCCAGCTTAAACTTATCAATAAAGAATTCTTTTGTCAGTTTCGCCATTCGCTCTCCTGAGCCTTCAGGTTTGAAGTGGTGCCAGAAACAGAAGGGCACGCGGTCAACTTGTTCTCCCGCAATTGCCGCGTGAACACGCTCGCTAGCAGTCATCGGTTTTGGTGATGTTGTCATTCTTTTTCCTCTTTCTTCTTGATAAGGATCGATACACACAGTATACGGTATTTTGCCGGTAATGATGAAGGAATATATGATACAATTAGGTAGAGAAAAATACGTTTCAACATCCATAACATAACGCAATGCATCGTTTCCTAAGGAACCTCAAATGTCAGATCGCACCATATATCTTGATCACGCTGCAACCACTGCTTTAGATACGCGCGTCCTGGATGCTATGATACCTTACCTCACGACGGAATATGGCAATGCCAGCAGTATCTACACACTTGGACGCCATGCCATGCAGGCCATCGATAGTGCTCGTGAACAGGTAGCCGATATCCTGAATTCTCGTCCAACAGAAGTTACTTTTACAGGGTGTGGCTCCGAGAGCGATAACCTTGCTATCAAAGGTATCGCCTTTGCCTCTCAGAAAAAGGGCAATCATATTATAACTACGCCTATAGAGCATCATGCAGTTTTATACACCTGTCAGTACCTGGAGCGTTTTGGCTTCAAAACCACCTACGTACCTGTTGACTCGTATGCACAGGTAGACCCGGATGATGTAGGTCGCGCAATCACCGATCAGACAATCCTTGTCTCTGTCATGTATGCCAACAACGAAGTCGGTACCATTGAACCTGTCGCGGAAATTGGCCGTATCTGCCGGGCCAAAAAGATACCTTTCCATATCGACGCCGTACAGGCAGGAGGCTCTTTACCATTGGATGTTGCAGCTCTCAATGCTGACTTGCTCTCACTTTCAGCTCATAAATTTTATGGCCCCAAAGGCGTAGGGATACTCTATGCGCGCCAGGGTATGCGCCTTTTACCGCAACTCCAGGGTGGTTCGCAGGAACGTGGACGTCGCGCTGGTACCGAAAATGTTGCAGGGATTATTGGTGCTGCTGCTGCGTTGCGCCTGGCTTATGAAGAACAACCGCTGATACAGCCTCGAATCATGGCCTTAAGAGACCGTCTCATAGATGGTTTATTGGCTATCTCTGGAAGCCAGCTTACCGGCCATCCTACGAACCGCCTGGCGAATAATGCCAGTTTCTGCTTTGAGGGCGTTGAAGGGGAATCAATACTGCTCAATCTCGATCTGCTTGGTGTAGCAGCCTCCACCGGCTCTGCCTGCACCTCTGGTTCAGTTGATCCATCGCATGTTCTTGTTGCAATGGGTATACCTGTAGAAGTAGCGCACGGTAGCCTACGACTGACCCTTGGTAAGAATAATACCGATGCTGATGTAGATGTTATTCTCTCTGCAGTGCCCGGAATCATCGAAAAGCTACGAGGTTTGCGAGGATGATGGGTTTATTAATCTTCTCATTCTATCAACAGACTACCGTAGTAGGTAGGAATAGGCAACAACGTATGTTGCCATATGGTATCTCCTGCCTCCATACTGAAAAGAAGGGGAACGTGCTTCTATGGATACACTCAGACGAGAAGTGTTGTCACAGCGTGTGCGTCAGGTAAAGCCCTCTGGAATACGCAAATTCTTTGATATTATTAATACCATGCCAGATGTTATTTCGCTCGGTGTAGGCGAACCTGATTTTGTCACACCAGGGCATATACGTCAGGCTGGTATCCGCTCAATCGAACTTGGTCATACCCGCTATACATCGAATTATGGCATGCTCGAATTGCGTGAGGAATTGGCAGCCATGCTCCATCGCCGCTATGGTTTGACCTATGATCCAAAATCAGAGCTTCTAGTAACTGTTGGTGTCAGCGAAGGCGTAGACCTGGCTATGCGAACCATCATCGACCCTGGTGATGAAGTGATCTCTCCTGACCCTGGCTACGTTGCTTATGAAGCCGATGTTATCTTTGCTGGTGGAGTTCCTGTCACCGTCCCAACCTATGCCAAATACGAATTTGCTGTGCGTGCCTCCGAAATTGCATCTGCCATAACACCACGCACAAAAATGATTTTGATTGGTAATCCCAATAATCCCACTGGCGCTGTCATTCCTCAGGCTGAACTTGAAGGAATAGCTAAACTCGCAATAGAACACGACTTAATTGTTGCTATTGACGAGGTGTATAGTCGTCTTGTCTACGATCATGAACATAGAAGTATCGCTTCCTTACCTGGAATGCGTGAACGCACTATCCTGCTGGATGGTTTCTCAAAAGCATACGCTATGACAGGTTGGCGTATTGGCTACGTCGCTGCACCGGCTCCTATCTTGGAAGCAATGCTCAAGATTCACCAGTATGCCATCATGTGTGCAGGTACGGCTCCGCAGGAAGCCGCATTAGAAGCTTTGCGTCATGGTGAGGACGATATACTGGTGATGCATGAAGCCTATGCTCGTCGTCGTCGCATGTTTGTCGATGGCCTTAATCGTATCGGTTTGCCCTGCTGTGAACCTCGCGGGGCCTTCTATGCTTTCCCCTACATCGGAGTTTTGGGGCTGACCGATGAAGAATTTGCTGAGAAGCTACTCTTCGAAGAGCATGTCGCCGTTGTGCCTGGTAGCGCTTTCGGATCAGCTGGTGCTGGTTATGTGCGCTGTGCTTACTGCGCCGCTTTTGATCAACTTGAAGAGGCGCTGGTGCGTATGGAACGCTTCCTGAAGAAATATTCGTCAGGTAGCAATACATAATTCTTAAATTACATCCAAATCATTGAAAACATGGCATATGAACATGTATACTCGTTACATGTTCATATGTCATGTTTCGGATATACCTATCTCTTCCGGTGAGGAAGGAGGTGATTTAACCCTCGCGTGAGGCTTACCTACTCTGTTTGCTTCTACATAGCCTCAAAAAAGAAAACTTCCGGTCGCCTTTTTGTCAATCCCGACACGCCATTCATGCCTTCTCAGGCTAGATCGAAAGGAGCACACCCATGTCGCTCGCTGAAAACTCGCAAAATGT
>VBHS01000255.1 GCA_005881295.1 Chloroflexota bacterium | reverse complement strand
AATGATTGTGTATACAGCAACGTCGACACGCTTTTGTGCGCTTGTAATAACGCTCGGATAGAGATATCCCTGGTCAGCATCGACGCCAATACCGTACACGTTCTTCGAGTTAGCCGCATCCAATGCGCCAAGACCACATTGACCAGCAACTTGGAAGATGATATCGGCCTGGTGCTGGTTAATCTGAGACAAAGCTGCATCTTTGCACTTCGCAGCAGCGACAAAGTCCTGTGAGTAGTTGACATAGACCTTCACATTTGGGTCAACCTTCTTAGCGCAGTACTTGTAGCCAGCAATATAGCGAACGACTGGCGGGACCGGAATGCCACCCACGGCTCCGATGCTGTTGGCGCCGAGTAGATTTGGCACTTTGGCTTTGCCATCAAGTTCCATTTGACCAGCAACCGCGCCGACGAGACATCCAGCTTGCTCCTCTTTAAAGAAGAGGGGCGAAACATTGGAGAGCGGATCGCAGTTAGCACTGAGGGAAGTTAGTGCACAACCATCGACGATTGGATGACTTTCGGGGTGAAGCCGTACTGTTTTTGAGCCTGTGTGTAGCCGCCGTAGGCAAGCTGGTTAAAACTTCTGTCATTCAAACCACCAATGTCAGTCACAAGCGCCACTTTTGCTTTAGCGCCAGATGATGGGGAGGACGTAGTCCCTCCACCACCTGATGATGTGCCACCGCACGCGGTAAGCAGCATTGCAAATAAGATAAAGAACGTAGTGATAGGGGCGAGGCCGCTAATTCTTCTCATATTAGCTTCCTTTCTTTTCCGCTTAAGAAATAACGCCGGATAAGTGTACAGGTCGATAGTTCATGAAAGCAGCAGCAGAGGAAATCCACAATCCACCTTAAATAAAAAATAGCAGGGGGAAAGGGGACTTACTCTTGTGCTTTAAGTATAGCATAAAATATATTGCCTGTCGCACTATTCCGAACCATAGAACAGTTTACCATATACCTGTTCTTAATAAATACATACGTAAAGATGGGATTTTTTCTCACAAAATAGGAGAACCCGGCATCAGCGACGCCGGGTTCTCCTATTTTGTGAGTAGTAAAAGGTCAGACTCGGATTTCTTCGAGCATGGACAGGTTGATGAAAAGGTCGCAGCTCTGACGGAGAGTGGCGGACATGGCTTCGTCGAAGGCGGCGACTTCAACACGCACGCCATGATCGGAACAGTAGTCGAGCATGGGCATGAAATCGCTGTCACCGCTGACGAGCACAATACAGTCAACCGCTTTGCCCTCCACGAGGCGCACGACGTCCATGCAGAGGTCGAGGTCGAGGTCAGCTTTTTTCGCACCACTGGAGAAGGTCTTGTAGTTCTTCGTGGTGATACGATAGCCCAGTCCTTTGACGGCTTGCAGGAACATCTGCTCGTCGCCCACTTGTGGACTTGTGGGGCAGTAAGCGTGTGCCCTGACGAGGCGGCGATTGCCGCGCAGGAAGTCCAGCAGCTTGCCAAAGTCTACTGTCATACGGATGGTACGCGCCGAGTAGAGCAGATTAGCCACGTCTACAAAGACACCTACGCGCTCAGTCGATGGGAATGGTGGCATCGAGACAGAGACATTGGTTGGGCTCTGGTTAGCGCGCCTTAGCTCAGCAATCATACGGTCGGTTTGCGTTTGAATCGCCTGCGATACAACGTTGGCAAGCTGGTGTACGGAGGCCGACGTAGCCTCTGTGGTCCGCACTGGATAGGCGGGTGTACGCTGCACATCGGTACGAATTGAGCGTACATTTTGCGCGCCGGTCGTGCCACGAGCTGGGGATGGATCAGGCCCCATGAAAGGGTTGGACCCATCGCGGCTCTGGTTCATCTGATTCACCGTGTAGCCAGAGGTAATGGTATACTGGCTTGCTGGCGCCACGGACTGCGTGGGAGCAGGTGTGCGCGGCACAGCGACAGATGGTGCCGGTGTTGGTGCTGTTGGCGCGACAGGAGCTTCGGGTGTCGCTGCTTTTCCCGCTGAGGGCAAGGGTGTAACCGTCGCATTCGACGAGCCGCTCGAATGGCGGCGGCGACGGCGACGCGAGCTGGCTTTTTGCAGCTCTGCATACTCCAGCGGGGGAAGATCCTCTGGACTTACCTCTTCCTTGTTGGGAACCACCGGCTCTGAAACCTCCTTAGCGATTTCCGCCGCTGGTACTACAGGGGTGGGGGCAGGAGACGTAGGAGGGGTGGCCTGTTCTTTCGCGCGCTGGCGTTCCTGTCCATGCCGGCGCCGGCCATGATCGGGAACTACTGGTGTCGTTGTTGCTGCACTACTCCCTACCGCGGGAGCCTCTTGAGCCTGGGGTTCAGGTTGTTTGGGTGGAGTATTTTCAGATGGCTGGTTGACGACAATTGCCTGCTTTGCCTGCGGGAGAGGCTGTGCCTCTCTTTCTCCATTTTGTCCGTCGGGTGCATACCCATTTTCTGGACGTGGGGGCAACGCTGTTGAACTGCGGCCTGAAACGTCTTTGTTCTCCTCGACGCGCAGTTGACCAGACGGCGTCGATGTTGACGCTGTTCCTGTAGGCGCCGGACGATCGAAGCGATAACGACGCGCTGGACGCGGTTGTTCTTCGACTTGAGCCGGGGCAGGTTCTGTTACAGCTGGCTCTGGTTTTGGTTCTGGCTCTGACGTCGATGGTGCAACAGGTGCCTGCGCCGGCTCACTTTTTGCTACAGGAGTTTCCTCGCGGTGGCGGCCACCACCATGACGCTGCGAACGACGTGGTGTAGCCGGGCGTAGGAGCGGGGATACAGGACGTTCGGCCGGTGTTGTGGGTTCGGGTTTGGCGGCAGCGCTCTCGGTAGGCTCTGTGGGTTGAGCCTGATCATTTATTGGAGGGGCAGCAGACTCGGTTGAGGTGAGCGAGTCAGTGGAATAGCTCTGCAAGGCAGAGTCAAAGCGTGTTTCGGTCTGTCGAAATTCTTCGATAAAATCGGTGAAAGGCCGGACGTCTTCTTCGCTAACGAGCGAACTCGCGATATTGTAGGGAAAAGAAGGGAATGTTTCACTGCTGACCCCAGTTTCGCTCGACGTATTTGGAGACGGTGATGCTGTCTCTACCGGACTAACTGACTCTACAAAGTTAACAGACTCTGTGACAGTGATTTCGGATTTGGGCTCCTGGGTTTCCATTGCCGTAGATGGTTCCTGCGTTTCGACAGAGGCAAAATCAGCAATGGTTTGAACCTCCTGGGGAGCCTGGGTTGGATTGGGATTATGCTCCTCCTGTTGATCGTTCTGTGTAGTTGCGGACAATTGCGGTTCCTGTTCACCTGGAACACTGTCCACCGGTACCTCAATTGCTAGTGTACCAGCTTCTAAAGCGGGAGGAGATGGGCTTGTTTCGGTTTCGGTCTCATTTTCGGAGACAACCGGATGCTTAACGACGGATTCTTCGACGTCGCTATGCTCAGAATGTGTATTTTGTGTTGTCACTAAGATCTCCAGTCTCAGTAATACGGACCGGAGCGCAGTTGCTCGCCACAGAGAATGTTCGACTGAAGATGGTTTGAGTTCCTACCTACCTGATCCCCGTGCAAATTTCTTCCGCTACGCTACCTACTATGTTCTCATCCGGTCCGGTCTTGCTTGTCTACGCCGTTTTCTTCACATTTGATGCACACCACTATCGAACGGCGGAACACTGGTGGGCACAGGGAGAACAAAGGGCTACGCTATCTAGCTTCCTTCGTTCGTCCCCACTTTTGTCGTTTGGTTGGCAGAGGGAGGGTGTCTTCATTTGTATCTTTAGCTTCGGCGAGTATATCAACCGGTAAGCTTCCTGCTTTGCTGGGCTGCGCAGCGTGACTGGTAATGCGCCAGACGTAAACGACGCGTTCTATTGCAGTCACCTGCGAGAAAATCGCCAGCAGAGCTAGTGCCCAGATACTTGTGCCAGACAAGAGTCCAATAGCCAGTAAAACGACACGTTCAGGGCGAGCGAGCAAACCAGTTTTGCACTCTAATCCCAGACCTTCGGCACGGGCTTTTGTATAACTTACCATTAAGGAGCCGACCACAGCTATAAAAATTACTGCGATCATCCAGAGTTGCTCATGCGCGAAAGGCCAGAATATATCATGTAGGTCTGGCCGCTGCAAAGCATACACGAGCATACCGAACAGGATGATACTTTCCGAATAGCGGTCAAGCGTCGAGTCAAAAAAAGCGCCGAAGGTTGTGGCGGTGTTAAGAAAGCGCGCCATCGCCCCATCGAACATATCAAAAATTCCAGCAAACAGCACCAGCAACCCTCCGGCCACCAGGTATCCTTGAGCTATTACCACGGCTGTCAATATACTGATCAGCAGCCCTATTACCGTTAATGTATTGGGAGTGACACCTAGCCTGGCTAAAGGTCGTATCAGCAAAGCTACTAAGTGCCTAGCTCGCTGCTGAATGCGTCTGCTAAACATACACTTATTGTATCATACTTAGCCTGTCAGGGCTAGCCCCTTTAGATTGGTTTCCATACAAAGTCTTTTTATGCGACGTTTCGTTTGCGGGCGATGATCTGGGAGTTTCTGATGCGATGATGGACCAGGCGCAGGTAGGTATTCATGCCCCATAGTCTTCCGCCTGGAGCAGTGAGACCAGCCTCAATGCTGGCGCGTATTTCCTGTGCTGTTTTACCCTCGAACCAGGTACACCCGCGTCCAATGGCACTCAGTGTATGGGCATCACTATTGCCGACCTCCGCCCATCCATAGATATCACGATTGGTGCGCATGGCTATGCGATTGGCGCCGATACCACAAAAGCTGGCGTTCCACGTCTCGATACCGTCAAGCCAAACATCTTTGCTGGCGAAGATGCGATCCAATACCTCGCGCTGACAGCTATGGCGAAAGAGGGGGTTGAGCGGATGCGCCACGATGGCCAGTCCTCCCTGTTCGTGCACCAGCTCAATGGATTTTTCAATGCTCAGATCTGGCTGGATACGCTTTTGGATGAAGAGCGCGAGCATGTGGCCTTCTTTTGTACTAACCTCTTCACCGACAATGAAATCGAAGCGATAGTTTCCTTTTGCCCACAGATCACGGGCCCTTAAAGCGCCTTCTATGACATCATGATCGGTGAGTGCGATCACGTCTAAATTTGTATGGTGCTGGACACGATGTAGAATTTGTTCAATCGTTGCAAGGCCGTCACTATAGGTGCTGTGCATATGTAGATCGGCTCTGCCCAATTTGCCAGCATGATGCGCCTGCTTTTGCGTCATTTGCCTGCGCTTGCGCAGCATTGCTGTCCCCTGACACATTCTTTCATTTTCCGATAAAGCGGTCTCCAGATTGTCTTTTTTTGTAGCCATGCGACTCCTCAAGGGCGACCGCAAGGGTCGCCCCTACTATACACGGGCTTGGCAAGGCGATCGGTCGTATAGTAGGGGCGACCCTTGCGGTCGCCCTGGCTTTTTACGTTCGCGCCTATGGGGGCAAGCCCCGCCCCTACATTACCACAGGTAGGTTAAGATGCTGTTACTATGCGAGTTAATCATCTGCCATCGCTTCTGCCTCGATGAGTTCTTCACCGATGGGTAACAATTCGAGCTGGATAGAGGGGTCAACAAGTGTTTCCAGGCGTCGGAGACAATCGTGGTAACGGGCTTTATCCAGGGAACAGTGAACCTGTCGACCGTGGCGGTGAGTACGTATCAAACCAGCGCGGCGCAATTTACGAAGATGCCATGAAACAAGAGGCTGACTAAGCCCAAGTATGTCTGTGAGTTCGGTGACCGTAATCTCGTCCCGGTGGGCGAGATGGTAAACAATGGTGAGGCGTGCTACTCCCGCGAGGGACTTGACCATTATTTTGAGTTCGCGCCAGTCGTTCATTGCGCTTCCTGATGGGTGGTGCTTAGCTGTTGTATAAACAAAAATTTCATAAACAAAAGTTTTATAAACCTTTGTTTATATAGTAACTTGTGTTGGGGATTTTGTCAAGGGGAGAGCTACTCTCCTCTCATTAATTGACGCAGGTATATCCTGCTCCATTGAAACAGCAATGCCAGAATCGCGATATCAAGGAACAGGAGCACTGCTATGGCAAGCATGGGTGGGAGCTTCCAGACGATTAAGAATAAGAGCGCGAAGAGTACAAGGGTGAGATTGAGCAAAAGAATCCTTTTTGGCGTGATGGCTGCTTCCTCCTGCAGCAGCGCCTGCACGGTGCCTTCCACCGCCAGGTCCAGGTTTAGTTCCCAGGTACTGCCAAGAACTGGCAAGGCGATACAAGGGATGATTGCCAGTGGGACTGCGATGGCGGTACAAGCAACAACACCTATGGGCAGGCCAATGCTCCAACTCACGAGCAGGTCGGTTGACAACCCCACCAGTACGGCGGGGAGTAAGAAGGTGAGTAGTTTGGCTCGCAGGAGTGCGCTTCTGGAGGATGGCGCGGTCAGGTAGAGCGTGAGTCGATTGCCTTCGCTGCTTACAGCGTTGGGCGCCGGTTCGAGGGAGGTAATGAGGGCCAGGAAAGAAGCATAACCTACGACAAAAACGGCGTCTGAAAAGCCGTGGGTCGTTAGAATTGAACGAAAGAGTTGAAAAAAGAGCAGGGCTACCGCGATGGTGGCAAGGCGTCCCCAGAAGAAGAAATTGCGGCTCTGACTGAGCATATCTTTGGTCAAGAGGGCAGCTGTGAGCGTCCTTTGCCTCGCCAGGAGACGTCTTAGAAGCCCCACTCCTGGCAGGTGGATGGCATTGCGAGATTTATCCCAACGCTGTGTGACAAGAAACGAGGCGACGTACAGGTTGCCCGTCCAACGGGCGAGTGGTCCCAACGCCATGAGCAGCAGCAAGGCAAAAAGTATGCTGGCAAACGCTGGCTTGAGCAAAAGCTGGATGACGGTCTGTATTCCAGTTGTGATACCGGCAATGGGTGCCGTTGCATTCAACATCAATGCGAACCATTGGGGGCGTAGAGCGGCGGCGATAGCAAGAATTACCAGCAGCGTAAGGATGGTAGATACCACAAGACGCGGTTTCGCCCGCCCAGCCGGCAGAATATAGCGAATGAGCAGCATGAGGGCAACCATCGTGACGTAAACGGTACAGGCTACGCCGAGCTGTATAAGAGCAAGCCAGGTGATCGCCTGTAGCCAACCAAGCGTCACAACCATTACTGTGCCAGTGACGCCGATTTCGAGGAAGATCCAGTTCCAGAGGCTGCCAATGAAAAACATGCCAAATTGAGCACGGAAAAGCGTGGGCGGCGCAATGGGCAACGTAAAGAGCAAGTTCGATGCATCGTTACCGGATCCTTGCTGAAGGAAATTCAGTAGAGCGGCCACGCTCATGCCACTCCAGGTCAGCAAGCAGATTGACCACAAGCCTGAACTAACGGACGCTGGTCCCAGCGCTTGCCACTGCGCGATGTGTATCATCAACTGGCTGCCAGACCAGAAGCCTATAGCAACGTCAAAGAGCATGACGAAGACAAAGGCGACGCGCATACGTGAATCATCGCGAGCAGCATTGCGGATAGATGCCAGCTGTATGCGCCAGAGCG
>VBHS01000254.1 GCA_005881295.1 Chloroflexota bacterium | reverse complement strand
TACGCAGGCAGCGGATGTCGGTGTAGGTACCTTTTACCTGCATTTTCGGGACAAAGACGAGGTGTTCAATACGCTGCTGGATGAAGGCTTTCAGGACATGCGTGACCATGTGGCGGCTATTGTGACGCAGCAGGCAGCGAAACCAATCCTGCCCTTGCTCGTGACAACAATTTTCCGTTACGCCTACGAGCAGCGCGACCTGTTTCAGATTGCCTTGACGGGACAGGCGACACGCACGCGTACGTTTCGCGCACAGGCAGCTTTAGCAGGTGCCCTGACGCAGTTGTTCGAGAACGCCAGCAGGGATAAATTGCTTACAGGCTATCACGCGCCCGTGCTGGCACGCTTTGTCACCGGCATGATAACGCAAGGCATCTACTGGTGGTTTGAGCATGATGAGCCAGGACCCGATGCAATGGCCGAACAGGTATTGCGCTTGTTGCAGCATGGATTACCAGGACAACTATTCGGGCATGAACGCTAGCGTTTATCGAGCGTAAGGACAAACATATGAAGCAGACAGCAACCTTACCAGCAGGGCCCAAAGGGTTACCGATCGTGGGCAATGGTTTACAATTTCAGCGTGATCCGCTCACGTTTATGCGAGGGACACAGCAGCAATTTGGGCGTATGGCGCATCTGCGCCTGGCTAATGAAACGGTGGTGGCGTTTTTTCGTCCAGAGCATATACGCTACTTTCTGATGGAACACCCGCGCAATTTCATAAAGCCCAATCTTGGTAACGGCGCTAACTTGAAGGCTTTCCTCGGCGATGGGCTGCTCACCACCGATGGCGAGATCCACCGCCAGCAGCGGAGGCTCGTGCAGCCCGCGTTTCACAGGAAGCGCGTGGAAGGCTATGCTGATGTGATGGTGCAGTTTACGCAGGAGTTGCTGGAGACATGGCAGGCTGGCACAGAGATTGATATGGCACAGTCCATGCAGCAGTTGACGCTGCGCATCATTCTCAAGTCGCTCTTCAACATCGATTCTCCAGCGCAGGCTATCACGTTGGGCCACGCATTTAATGATGTAATCAACAATACGCAGCGGCGCTTTAGTTCGCTGGCTAAATTGGAGCGCCGCCTTCCCCTCGAGAAAAATCGGAGGCGAGAGGCTGGTTCGCGCACAATTGATGACTTTGTCTACGCGTTGATCAAGCAACATCGTGCAGAAGGGCAAGACGTGGGAGATGTGCTTTCCATGCTGCTGGAAGCCCAGGACGAGGGCAATACTATGACGGATAAGCAGGTACACGACCAGGTGTTGACCTTTGTGGCTGCGGGCCACGAGACTGCGCAGAACACGCTGAGCTGGACCTTCTACCTGCTGTCGCAACATCCCGCGGTTTACGATAAATTGCTGGCAGAACTTCAAACGGTGCTGGCAGGCCGCACGCCTACTATAGCTGACCTGGCGCGACTGCCGTACCTGGAGTGGGTCATCAACGAATCCTGGCGCTGCTATCCGCCCGCGTGGCTACAGGGACGGCGCGCTCTTGAGGCGTTCGACCTCGATGGCTACCATTTCCCGGCCAACACGGTAGCACTGTTGAGCCAGTGGGTAACGCACAACCTGCCGGACATCTGGGGTGATCCCGAGAATTTCCGCCCGGAGCGCTGGGACCCGGTCAGCGGGCAGAAGGTTCCGCAGGGGGCTTACTTCCCCTTTGGCGGAGGCCCACGCATGTGCATTGGCATGCCTTTTGCCGAAATGGAGACGAAACTGCTGGTGGCAAGCATTCTCCAGCGTTTCACGCCGCGCCTGGTACCCGGCTTCCCTGTGGTACCCCAACCGCGTATAACCCTGCGTCCCAAATATGGAATGCACATGATATTGGAAGCCACGCCAAAAGTGGCGACTGTGCCAGTCGCATGAGGGTTGCTAACCGATGATGAAAGTAAACTTGATTCATCATTCCAGCTCTGCTATACTCCTTCCGGTCAGAAGAATAGCGTTCTTCGAAAGCATGATGGTTGACACCTGGACTGTATATGAGTTTTTACAAACAAAATGGCTCAGGGAGGCACCTTCCCTGGTCTACAAAACGCGGGCGAATAGGCCTGACTATTTTGCTCGTTGTCGTTATACTACTGGCTGGCCTGCTTTACAGCCAGCGTCACCAGATTCACCTACTCATTTCAGGTTCCCATACCGTCGGGGGCGAGGAAGGCGTCGCAGATGTGCATCTTCCTCCAGGCTTCCAGGCATCGGTGTTCTACTCCGGACTCTCATCACGGAGCTTTATCACATTCAGCCCTGATGGCACGCTGTTCGTAGCAGAGCGAGGGAAGGGAAGCATTGTAGCGCTGCCTGATCCGCACCATGTTGGGAAAGCTCAAAACAAGGTCGTGGTTGTAAGCGGACTTGACGACCCTACAAGTCTGCTCTTTTACGACGGCGCGCTTTATGTTGGTGAGCAGTCGCGTATCAGTCGCTTTACATTGGGGCCAGACCTGAAAGTAACGACAAGGCAGGTCATCGTACCCAACGTGCCCACGGGCGGCAATCACACAACGCGCACCATTCTCGTCGGCCCTGATGGCAATCTCTACCTCTCCATCGGATCAACCTGCAACGACTGCGTCGAGTCGGACCCCCATCGCGCCGCCATCTGGGTATATCACCTGGATGGGAGTGGAGGGCGACTGTACAGCCGTGGGCTACGTAACGCAGTGGGGATGGCCGTGAACCCATGGAACCGGCAAATCTGGGTCACCGTCAACGGGCGCGACTACATGGGCGATAACACTCCACCCGAAACGATTTATGCACTACAAGATGGCGGCAACTATGGCTGGCCGCGCTGCCAGGCGGGAGATATCATCGATCCCAATTACGGACATTCCGGTGATTGCAAGGGCGTGGTGCAGCCGCTGCTGAAGATGCAAGCGCACTCGGCACCCCTTGGCCTGGCATTCTATAACGCTCCTCAGTTTCCCCAGAGGTATCATGGACTCTTCGTGGCGTTTCATGGCTCGTGGAACCGCAGTATACCCACCGGCTACAAGGTTGTCTTTATTCCCATGGACGCCAATGGCCGGATTACCGGCCCTGCCCAGGATTACGCCACGGGCTGGCTTGCCAACAATGACACCGCCGTTGGCCGTCCTGTCGGCCTGGCTGTAGGACCCGATGGCGCTCTCTATGTCAGCGACGACAAGGGGGGAATGATCTACCGCATTAGCTGGACGCAGCATTCGTAGCGGTTATGCTGCGCAGGCTAGTAGAGAACATCCGCTGGCGGAAGGTGGTTTTTTTGGTTTTGGGATCTCCAGTCTTATTCGTATCCCCCCACGCTGGATACCTTGCCCCAGAACGTGCGATAGGTAAAAGTGAAGTAGATGATGGCAAGGATCATACCGAGAATCCACCAGATCAAGCCAACGGTCAGAGCATATTGGGAGGCCGATGCATTGTAGATGGTCAGGCTATTCGCACGGTTGACCGCCGGTAGAAGCAAGGGGTATAAGCCAAAGGCTACGCTGGCGAGCATGCCCACGATGAAGGCGCACGATGAGATAAAGGAGGCAAGATCACGCTGCCTGAAGTTGAAATAGCCTACCCCGATGAGGCCGATAAGAGCAATAGCGGGAAAGATGAAACCCCAGGGATTGCCCAGGTAATTTGTGCTCATCTGCGGCTGCACGGCAAAGGTAGCAATCGTAGTCAGAATAGTAAGCACAATCGTTGCCACCAATGCTCCCCTGGCAATCAACCGGGAGCGCGCATTGAGCGGGCCCTCCACCTTGACGGCAATATAGGTGGCGCCATGCACAATCAGAGCTGCCAGCGCCATGAGGCCGACAAGAACAGTGTACCAATCGAGGATGCCAGGGTTTGCACTGAACGGATTGAAATCTGTCCAGAGCGCCTCAAAAAAGATGCCGCTTTTGTCCAATGGAACGCCGCGAATCACATTGGCCATCGCCGCACCGAAAAAGATGGCGAGCAGGGTGCTGCCAAGGAAGAACATCCCATCCCAGAACGATGCCCAGACCGGATTTGCGATGCGACTGCGCAGTTCGACGGAGACACCGCGAAACATCAGGAGCCAGAGGACGATGATCAGCGGCAGATAGAAGCCGCTGAAGCTGGAGGCGTAAAGCAAAGGAAAGGTGAAGAAAATTGTGCCGCCAGCGGCGATTAGCCAGACTTCATTTCCGTCCCATACGGGTCCGATTGCCCGTAGAATCATCCGGCGTTCCTCGTCATTTTTTGCGGCGAAGAGGTGGATGGCCCCTGCTCCCAGGTCGAAGCCGTCCAATACCACGTACATGGTGAGCATGAAACCTACCAGGATAAACCATAACGTTTGCATCGTACATTTCTCCTCAATTTAAGCTATCTGGTCGCTGATTCCCTCCGACTCTTGCGGCTGTTTTTCTTCCCCTCCCCCTGCGATGGGGCCCTGCAATGCCTCAAACACAAGTAGCAAGACACATATCAGCCCCAGCAGCAGGTACATACCGGCGAAACCGACCAGCGTAAAGATGACATTACCTGTCGAGATGATCGTAGATGAGCCGTTGACGGTGTGCAGCAGTCCGAAGGCAATCCAGGGCTGGCGACCAAGTTCGGTCGTGAACCAACCGGCGATATTGGCGATGAATGGGAAAGGGATCGCCAGGAACAGAATCCAGTGCATCCAGCGCGTGGTGAAGAGCCGGCGCCGCCAGAGCATGAAACAGGCCAGGGCCATGATGGCGATGAAAATGGTACCCAGCCCAACCATGATGTGATAGCTGTAATAGAGCATTTCACCATCGCGGCAAGTTTCGTAGGCTGGTATGCTGTAACCTGTGAACCTTCCATGTCACCGGTGGGAAAGAGTTGAAACGCGCTGGCAATCAGTCCCACGATCACTCCGATGGTCACAAAGATGCGCGCGTAGTCGTTATGTTGTTTTGCCAGCAGGTAGTAGGCCCCTAATCCTGTCATCACAAACGCTGCGGTAATGACTGCGCCGCTAATTGCGTGCATGAAATCCGGTATAATCCAGGGATTGAACAGTACCGCCCAGTAATTAGTGAGATGCAATTTACCATCTGGTGTCATGGTGTAGCCAACTGGATGCTGCATCCATGCATTGGAAGCGATGATAAAGCCGCCCGAAGCCCATGTCCCCAGCCATAACATGATTGCTGAGAACAGATGCATCTTTTGTCCAAAGACCTGTTCGCCAAACAAAAATATGCCCAGGAATGCCGATTCAAGGAAGAAGGCGAACGCACCCTCCATCGCCAGTGTCTGGGCGATGATCTCACCTGCGTACGCCGAGAATCGGGCCCAGTTCGTGCCAAATTGAAACTCCATCGGTATGCCGGTCACGACGCCAAACACGAAGGAAATGGCAAAAATTTTCCCCCAGAAATGCGCGCTTGAGTTGTAGCGCTCATCTTTGCGCCACACATACAAGACTTTGAGAATCACGAGGAGCAATGCCAGCCCCATCGTGAATTGGGGAAAAAGGTAGTGAAAGGAAATCGTAAAAGCAAATTGTAAGCGTGAGAAGATAGTTGATGTATCCATCCTCTTCCTCCTGATAGTCCCGCTCTGTCAATCAAAACGTTCACGTCAAACTGAGTATACCCTCTTGCAACTGCACCATCTGTTGATACAGTCCGCCCGACCGCAAAAGTTGTTCGTGTGTTCCGCGCTCCCGAATGCTTCCTTCATCAAGCACCAGGATTTCATCCATACGCTCCATCCTCACAAGGCGATGCGTAATCACCAGTGTTGTGCGCCCTTGCATGAGCATATCGAGCGCATCGAGCAATGTGTGTTCCGTCATGGGGTCCAAATTTGCTGTCGCCTCGTCAAGTACGAGCAGGGGAGCATCTTTGAGCAGCGCACGCGCAATGGCTAGCCGCTGTCGTTCGCCGCCGGAGAGGCGCAGTCCCTGTTCGCCCACCCATGTAGCCAGTCCTCTGGGCAATTGTTGAATGAACGCAGTCAGTTGTGCCTGCTCCAGGGCCTGCTCAATCTCACTATCGCTGGCCTCTGGCCGCGCCAATAACAGGTTACCACGCATGGAGTCGTTGAACAAATAGGTATCCTGGGACACAACGCCAATGAGGCCGCGCAGGTCGCCGAGCGCGTATTGCCGGATGTCGTATCCATTCAGGCGAATGGTTCCCTTGTCCGGGTCCCAGAAACGCAGGGCAAGGTTGACCAGTGTACTTTTTCCGGCGCCGCTTGCCCCCACGATGGCGATGCGTTTGCCGGTGGACACCTCAAAGCTGATATCATGTACAACCTGGCCTTCGTCGGACTGATAAGCGAAATGCACATGGTCAAACTCGAGGCTGAACCTGCCGGGTGTATTGCTGGGAACCGGCAGCGGTGCAACAGGCTCCTGCACCTGTGGGTTGGTATCCGTCACTTTGAATAGTCGCTCACCGGCGGCGACCGAGTGTCCTAGCTTCTGAAATGCCTCCGCCAGGGGCTGCACTGCTTCAAAGCTTGCCAGGATGACCAGCGCGAGGAAGGCCAGATATACACCGGCAATGGCCTTGGCGACAACCAGCGGAATTGCCAGGATGAGCAAACTCCACAGGGCCAGGTTCATCAATAGATCGTTGAGCGCCTGTTGCAGACCCGCGATTACGGCCATACGCTGTTGTATCTGGTCCAGTTTTTTCTCAAGCGTCGCGACGCTGCGCAGCTGCGTGTCAGCCTGTCCATATGCCAGCAGGTCTGGCACGCCCTGGGTAGACATTTTGTAGTTCATCTACATCTGCCACGATGCGCGTGAGCATGTCACCGCTGCGCTGCTTATGCAAATAAGCGGGCGCCAGTGGTTCGAGACGCCGGTAGACCCAGGTACGCAGCCGTGCGAGCAAACGGAACGTCACATTATGGGAGACCACGCGCTCGGCATAACGTGACCCCGCGCGTGAAACGCTCATGAGGCGCACAATATAAATGGGAATGGTGAGTATGGCTAATAGCGGACCGAGCGCAGCAGCCGCTATCAGGTACGCCGCCATGCCCAGCAGCAATATATTACTGGCGATCATGATACTGCCAAGGAGTATGGCCAGCGCCACCAACCAGCGAAAGGCAGACAAAAATGAGAGCAGGCGTAAAAATACCTTCATATCGTTACCCGCGCCTTTCTGTACATCTCCATCAGTTGTGTGTAGGAGCCATCTTGCTGCAGGAGCCTTTCCGGCTTGCCTATCTCGACGATTTTCCCATGCTCCATGATGGCTATCTGCTCTGCGCTGGCTATAGTGTTGTACCTGTGGGCTATCACCAGCGCCGTGCGATTGTGCATCAGGCGTTCCAGCGCTTGCCGGATGAGCATTTCGCTTTTAGGATCGAGACTCGAAGTTGGTTCATCCAGGATGAGCAACGGGGCATCTTTAAGAAACGCGCGCGCAATAGCGATACGCTGCGCCTGACCAGCGCTCAAACGCGCCCCGCGCTCCCCAATCTCAGTTTCGTAGCCGCTTGGCAGTTGATTGATGAACTCTGCAGCGCCCGCGAGTTCGGCCACCTCGATGATTTCTTGCGCGCTCGCAGATGGCCGCGCCATACGGATATTCGCCATTACACTGCCATAGAAAAGATAGGGTCGTTGTGGCACCAGGGCAATATATTCACGCCACGTTTCAACAGGCAACGCTGAGAGCGGAATATCGTTGACGGTGATGCTCCCGTCCTGCGCGTCCATAAAGCGCAGGAGCAGGTTGACCAGCGTGCTTTTACCCGCGCCACTGCGCCCAACCAGCGCGGTGCAACTCCCCGCGGGCAATGTCAGGTTGACCCCCGACAGCGCGGAGCGTTCGCTGCCGGGATACGTATATGTCACACCGGCACAGGTAATGGTGAGTGGGTCGACAAGTGGCTTGCGCGATGTAGCAACCCTTTGCACAGGCAGCGGAGTCTCTAAAATTTCGATGATGCGTTTGGCCGCCGCTTTGCCCTCCATGCCCGCGTGACGCGCTACACCAAGTTCTCGCAAGGGACGGTAAAATTCCGGGGTGAGCAGCAAAACCAGAAAGGCACTCTCAAAGGTGATGTTATTATCTATCAAGCGTACTCCCAATATCACGGCAACCAGCCCTATCGCGGCTGAGGCCATGAATTCGAGTACCATCCCTGATAGAAAAGCGACGCGCAGCACTTTGAGCGTTCTTTCCCCGAAGGTATTGCTGAGGCGCGCCACCCTTTCGCCCGCCGCGCCAGTCGATAGGGAAAATATACGCTGCAATCATTAATGGTACCAGCACACTGAGCGCAATCTGAGGAAGATAACGGCTGACATAGGCATCGAGGCGCTCAATGCCCTCGCTGGCCGTCGCAACCAGCTCGCCCGTAGATTCGCTCTTACTATAGGCTGGCCCTAACTGTAACAGGTGCGCGAATAATCGCAGGCGTAGCGCGGACTTGACACGAATCGCCGCCTGTTGCGTGGTCACTTCGCGCAACCAGGTGAGCGCTGCTCGCACTATGATCAACCCTAACAAGAGGAACAGGAGCGGACCAACCTGAACAAGCGTTCCGTGCGCCAGAAATACGCTGTTCACAACCTTACTAAGAAAGACCAGCTGGGCTATGGTCGCTCCTACCCCCATGACGCCAAGCAGAATGGTCAGTAACACAACACCAGAAGCATATTTGCTGTGCTGGAATAACATTCTATTCATCAAACCTCCGCCTCTGAATATCCCTGCTTTTGAAGCATGGGGAGGAAAGAGGCGTTCCTTAGCCATGCATTTCTTGCTGTGCCTGTTAAAATATCTATGTTGAGTACTTCTGACGCAAGCATTTTGTCTTCACTATACTCTATTATGATGGAGATCAGGAAAAAATTTCAATGCTACACGAGAAGTAACACTCCGGGCTTGTTTTGTAGTAAAAAAAAGTGAAAAGAGCATCTTTATGACCGCAAATGATTTGCCTCAAGGAATGACACAGAACACGATTTCCCTTTTGCTTGGTCATCCAGACCCGGCGACGCTCCTTACGCCTGAAATGCGCAACGCCATGCAACGCGTCATAAGCTCTCCTCAAGCCTATACAGCGCTCCAGTATGGTCCAGAGCAGGGAACGCAAAGCCTGATCAATTTCCTGGTAGAAAAAATCAATCGAGAACAGGGCCTCTCTGTTCAACCTGCTAACCTGATGCTGGTTGCTGGCGCGACGCATGCCATAGATATGCTCACACGGCTGTACGCCAGACCTGGAGAGGTGGTGCTAGTTGAGGCACCGACCTACGTGGACGCCATTCACATTTTTCGGGATCACCAGGTCGAACTTTATGCAATTCCAACGGACGAAGATGGCCTCATCCCAAGCGAATTAGAAAAACAGCTAGCATTGCTGCACTCTAGCGGCAAATTTCCCCGTATCCTCTATACCATCCCGAACTTTCACAACCCGACGGGCTGCACGCTGCCCGAAGAGCGACGCAGCGAAATTATCGGGCTGGCCGGCCACTATGGCTTCCTGATTGTGGAGGATGATGTCTATCGCGACCTCTCTTTTGAGGGCGCAGCGCCTGCCAGCTTCTATGCGCTGGCACATGGCGACCAGGTGTTAAGTATTGGCAGTTTCTCGAAAACGCTCGCGCCCGGATTGCGGCTCGGGTGGCTGCTCGGTTCTGCAGATGCCATCCAGCGCTGTGCCGACTGCGGGACGACGCAAATGGGAGGTGGTGCAAATCCTTTCGCGGCACAAATCGTTGCAGAGTACTGCCGGAGCGGTTATTGGGAGGCGCACATTTCGCACTTGCGGTCACTCTACAAAATGCGCCGCAATGTAGCGCTATCAGCATTGAGCCAGTACATGCCTGGTGATGTAAGGTGGACGCACCCCACAGGCGGCTTTTTTATCTGGCTCAGTTTGCCTGAGACCGTCTTTGCCCAAGACGTCAAGCGTATGGCACTCCAGGAAGGGGTATTGCTGGCTGCCGGTGAAGGGTTTTTCGTGCATCCGTCCGATGGCCAACACAACCTGCGCCTTGCCTATAGCTGCGCAACTCCTGGTGATATCGAGACGGGCATACGCATGCTGGCGCAGGTTATTCAGAGAGCAAGGATGGTGGAGGAATAATAGGTGTTCTGTTCCAAATAGTTTTGCTGAAGGAGAGAAGATCTTCTCAGTTTGTGGGAAAAAATGAAACGCTTGCTATTTTTTATCCGGCATGGGCAAACGACGTGGAATGTCGAGCACCGGCTCCCAGGACAGTTCCCTGGCATTGAGCTGACTGACACAGGGCAAGAACAAGCAAAGCGCCTGGCACAAGCATTATCGGTTCTTCCTCTCAGCGCTATTATCAGTAGCCCATCGGACCGTGCTACCGAGACCGCCAGGTACCTCGTAGAGGGACGTTCCCTCAGCATTCAACTTGAGCCCGATCTGATGGATATCGAGTTGGGACACTGGTCAGGGCAGGATCGTGATGAACTCTCCAAAAGTGATTCGGTTTGGAAAGCCTTTTTACGAAATCCTCTGGTGGCACCAGAGGATGTGGAGACCTTTCCCCAGGTAGAACAACGCGCAGTGGCAGCGGTGGAACGGTGGCTCAAAAAAGAATCAACAGGTGCCTATCCTGCATTTGTCACTCATGCCGATGTCATTAAATTACTCATCGCTCACTATCTAGGTCTGGAAGCAAGGCGGGCACGATCACTGATAATCGATAATGCTTCCGTGAGCATCGTTGAACTGGGAGCTGAGGATCAACCACGAGTGCTCACAGTTAGCTGGAGTCCTCAACCCGGATGGTTACAGCCTTCCTTCTTGCTACAGATGCGCACCGAGCACTAATGGAAGCAGCGTCCATGTCTGGCGCTTAGCGGGGAAGTAGTTGTCGAATATAGACGGGGGTGAAGCCCTTTTCAGCCCGATTTGGTGATACACTGTGGTCAGATTTCAATCCGAAATTCTAGCAACACAAGCGAAAGGAGCTGTTTGTATGACAAGTTTGGAAGGCAAGGTTGCCCTGGTGACAGGTGCCGCCTCTGGTATTGGATTGGCCATTGCTCGTGATTTTGCACAGCAAGGGATGCGCGTGACATGCTCTGATATCGACGTCGAGCAGGGACAGGCCGTCACAGCAGAGTTGCCTGGAGCGCGTTTCCAGAAGGCGGATATGACGAATGGAGAGGATCTTCAGCAGCTAGTGACCCAGACCATCGCGGCGGAGGGGCAGATAGACATCCTGGTGAACAATGCAGGAATCCAGTATGTTGCGCCCATCACGGAGTTTCCGGAGGCAAAATGGCGGCAGATTCTCGAGATCATGTTGACGGCCCCCTTTCTATTAACTAAAGCTGTTCTACCAGGTATGTACGAGCGAGGGTGGGGACGAGTGATCAATATTGCATCGGTACATGCCTTGCGCGCGTCGGCGTATAAGTCCGCGTACGTCACAGCCAAGCATGGTCTGCTGGGTCTCACGCGCGTGACGGCTCTGGAAGCCGCAGAACATGGCGTCACCTGCAACGCAATTTGCCCATCCTATGTACGAACCGCGCTTGTCGAAAAGCAAATTGCTGATCAGGCCCGGGTTCATGGTATCCCCGAGTCCGAGGTAGTGGAGAAGATCATGGTGGCTGAAGCGCCTATTCATCGCCTGCTGGAGCCTGAGGAGGTCGCGCACCTGGTCACCTATCTCTGTTCCGATGCTGCCAGTGGCATAACTGGCAGTGCACAGATGATTGATTGTGGGTGGACCGCGCATTAGAAAGAAAATCAAACCGCTTTTCCCTTTCGGATATGGTCTTTGCGAACGGATGCGCGAAGCAGCGAGCACAATGATGAACCTGCGAACTCTCCTTTACGAAAAACATGCGCAAATGTTACACGCTTTCTCCAAATTAGGAACATTTCGTCATAGTTGCAAAGGAGAAGGTTAAGGTTTCTCAATGCTCGATAGGTACTTTTCTGCCAGAAAATCATATACCAATGGAAGGCCCTCTCCTCCGATGAAGTAATATTCTCTATGTGTCATCTATGCTCGAAATAATTCAGAATGTTTCATAGCGCAACAGAGTAATTACCTGCTCCAGCTTTTCAAATGAAGCATAGACATCATGAATTACGGATGAGCAGATGATAGGTTAGCTAGCGTACAGGAAAGAGATCACATGAATCAAAAAGAGTTTTCCGTACGTTCGCACCTGTATCAATAAGGGGTAAGTAACGGGTTTGATACAGGTGCTGAGTATACGCTAGTTCGCTCGGTGCCCTACCTGAAAGGAGGAGGAAATTTCTATGCAGCAGCGATACAGGCGCAAGGTCGTCTCATCAAGAGTACGACGTAAACGTTTTTCACCATTCATGCTGATTGGTTTGAGCGTGCCAGTTGTACTGACGCTTATCGTCTCGATAGTGTTCATTCTGCCGCGCCTGGGTTCACGCGCCGCGGCGGTCAATGGCGATTGTACTTTAATTGTGCCTTCCAACCCCCTTTCGGCTCAGGGGTTAGCCACACCCTATCAACTCGTCGCAACTGATCCGGCGAATGGAGCATGCAATGAGTCGAACAAGGTGCAGGCAGCCTTTGTTCAGGGGGCAGTGATCGACCCGGCAACTGGCCAAATCTCCATTTACAATCCGCTCGTCATTGACCAGGGAACCCAGCCCGCGGCAACTCCTGCCGTGGCACAACTCCCAGCCAATGGTGTCGTCGCACTCTGGTTCGGGTTCAATGGAAACAATCTTACTCTGCAAGGTTCCAATGGCAGCCTGGAACAGGGCAGATGTGTCAATGGGGTCAATGGCTCCATATTTGGGCAGTTCGCCTACTGTAATGCCCCGGCCTTCTTCAGAGCGGCCAACAATGCCATGCGAGCAGGTTTACTGAACGCTCCTCCACTTGGCATGGCGAATGATGGAAAGGTCTGTCCTTCGGTTCGTGATTTTGGCGTAGTGGACATGGATCAAAGCGATAACGTCGTGACCTCCTACCTTGTTACTGCCAATGGACAGACAGCTCAGGTGACTACCGCCAATATGACTGCCTTGCAGAATACGCAGACGCAAGTAAATGGTAGCGATAATCGTCTCCTGGCGGTGGCCATGGATGGCGCGCTAGGCTGCACACCCTGGATGGCTCCTGATCTGGCTAATCCCGGCCATATGTTGCCCGCGCTGCCGCTCAACGAACTTCAGGCTGCCAGGCTACAGGCCCCTCCTGTCGCACGTGTGCCAGCGAATGATCCTATGGTAATTACCAACAATCAGCCCGATATCAACAAACTCAATGCCTATCGCAGGGGTGTCGATCAGTCCCCTGTGTCAACATTAGTAGCTGCCAGCACGACAACCTATTGCAGGCACCTTCTCGCGATTGGGCCAGCACGTATACAGCTTGATATGCAACTCACACAGGGACGGCCCTCGCCGGATCCCGCAGTCGCCAATTCACTCTTTACCTTTCTCGCGCAACGTTTTGTTGCCAGTTACGGAGCAAATGGGCTGAACTGTGTAGGCTTGCTGAATAAGCCCGACCCAATAACGGTAACAACAGATGCTAATGGAGTAGCTATCAGTGCAATTATCAACACTGCCGCGGCTGCCAGGCCGACGGCGCCAACTACGAGTCCAACGGTGGCCCCAACGACAGGGATTGGTGTAACACCCACGCCAACGACTGGAGCGACTACTACACAGTCCGTACCGCCTACAAGTCCAACTGCTACGCCGACTGGGTCCAGGTAACTGACGCATTTGTACAGCATGAAAAGAAAGGATACGAAGTCTATAATCGGAGCATGAAAACGAGGTTGGGAGGAAGACTGTGTTTCTGCGCTCCTCCCAGGCTCGTCAGACATTTCTATATGTATGCTGTACAGCCTTGGATAACCTGGAAGCCACCACATGCCCGCGCCTTCATCACTGGGGCAAACACCATCGCAGACCACGCGATGGTGAAGGTGCCACCTCCAAATGTGTAGATGAGGCCATCAATCCGCTGTATCCTGATTGAGAGAAAGTTTGCTCCTGCTCGGCTTATCACGCGGCCCCAGTTGGTTTGGCACGCGCGCGAATAGCGCAGTTGTACGAATGCGTCACTGAAAACAGCGGTTAGCACCGTATAGGCAGTTGCCGCGCATCCAGCCGTTTGAGGATTGAGACCGTTGCATCCATTGCCTGAGCAAGTGACTTGAACGTGGCTATTCTGAACCGCTTGTGTATGTGTAGTCACTTGCGCGTAAGCTACAATTGCCGTCAGCCCAAACAGGGTGACTAGAAGGGCCATTGAGAAAAGGACCAGTCGCATCCGTTTCATGGATTTTTCCTCCTCCTAATGTGCGGTTCAACAGATGGTCATGAACTAATTATACGTTTAACGGCCCTCTTTCTCAAAGTTTCATGGTGGTCGTTTTGGCCCTCTCGATGCCTCCGTTGCAAAACTATTCGCTTTGCTGACTACGTGACGAATACCGAAGAACGCTGCATCATTGCTCTATTAGAAAGACAATGACGCTAATTGTTATTGTATATGAGTTCTCTATCTATGGAAGATGTGTCATGAGCCAGGCATGTGAAAGTTTAGGATATCGATTGATATGCTCATTTTAGAAAAATGGGGAATAGTCTTTTTTATGAACAGACGTGACAAGTAACGATTCTTGGGGTACTATAGGTTTGCCTGTTACCCTTATAGGGTGTGACAATCACACTGATAGAGGCAAAACCCACCGGGAAAGACTCTTATGAGGATCTCCTAATTTATGACCAGGGCTCAACTAATAGGGAAGGAAATACATAGGCATGGCAAACCAGCAGCACTACTCTATTCTTAATCATGGTGTCTCGCTCTGGAATCTGTGGAGAAAAGAGCACCCGGATATACTACCAGACCTCAGCGGCCTAATCCTTATTAAGGCAAATCTTAACCGTGCAAACCTCAGCAGGGCAGATCTCAACCGAGCGAGTCTATCCAGGATTGACCTGAGCGAGTCTGACCTGCGCGAGGCCAACCTCAGCGGCGCAATCCTCTACCGGGCTAACCTGAATCAAACTAACCTGAGCAAGGCCGACCTCAGTCTGGCATTTCTCGTCAGGAGCGAACTCATTCGAGCGAACCTGAGGGGAGCCAGCCTGAAGGGAGCCAACCTGAGCAAAGTGGACCTCTACAGTGCTGACCTCATGTTTGCCGACCTTAACGGGACAGACCTGAGCGAGGCCAACCTCAGCGGGGCTTGTCTGAATGGATCTTTCCTCTACAGAGCCAACCTCGCATATGCAGATCTAAGCGATGCTAATCTAAGTGGGGCTATCCTGGACGAAGCCAACTTGAGAGGGGCCATTTATGCCGAAGAACA
>VBHS01000253.1 GCA_005881295.1 Chloroflexota bacterium | reverse complement strand
GTAGGCATATGACGGCCAACGCGCCTGCCGGAAAAAGGGTCAGCAGGAGGAAGCGTAGAAGCAGGGGTAAGAGCAGGCTCTGCCTCTCCGCTGCCTTGCAGGATTTTCTCTGTATTACTCTCCATAAAGGGCCTTTCAAACCTCTGGCGAAGACTGCGCTGTAGCGTCTGGTGCACCTTTGACCCGCGGCAATTGTTCCAGCTTCGTCAAGCCAAATTGCTGTAAAAATTCAGGTGTCGTGCTAAAGAGGGTGGGGCGTCCAACCGTTTGCGCCCGCCCTATCTCGGTGACCATACCATGTTGTATCAGGCTTGCCAGGGCACGGTCGCTATTCACGCCCCGTATGGCCTCAATCTGCGCGCGTGTCACGGGTTGGCGGTATGCGATGACAGCGAGCGTCTCCATGGCCGCTGAAGTGAGTTTCGCGGACATGGGGAGGCCTAACAGTGCTGCGATGTAGCGGGCATTCTCGGGCGCGGTGACAAGCTGTACCTGTTCGCCCAAACGTTGCAACCGTATACCGCGCCCCTGACTTCCCAGGTCATGCTCCAGCCTCTGCAAGCCTTGTGTTAAGCTTTCCTCGTCAATGTCGAGCAACTTGCGCAGTTCAGCGCGTTCCAGCGGTCGGCCAGATACAAAAAGGATACTCTCAATGGCGGTCGCTATCTCCATGGCCATCTGCTCATCAGGAGAGAGTGGCGCCCGCGTTTCAACTGGTTGTTGCGTTATCTGTTTATGCATGGTGAGCCGATTATAACATGGAAAGCAAGGCAGGCAGAAGAGGTTTTTCAATTACTTCAATTCCCTAAACTTTGATAAGATCACACTCAAATCTTCTTGCAATGCTATACTCAATATGATATATTTCTGTTAGAAAATTTTAGCAAGGGACGGATGCATAACCCTATGAAAATTGAGCGATTTACAGATAAAGCACGGGAAGCTATCAGTGAAGCGTCAGAAATAGCCAAACAGCATAATCATGGGCAAATTGAAGTAGAACACTTGCTTGATGCCCTACTCTCCCAGGATGGTGGAGTGCTCCAGCAGGTCATTCAGAAAGTGGGAGGTAGTGATGTAGCGGCAAAACGTCTCATCAAAAGCGAAATCGAACGCATGCCGCGCGTCTATGGCGCCAGCGAGCCAGGTATATCGCCGCGTTTGCGCAAGACATTGGAAGCTGCGTGGCGCGAAATGGGAAATTTCAAGGATGAATACCTGAGTGTTGAGCACTTGCTCCTGGGGATGTTCGAAACGGATTCTGATGCTGTGCAGCGGGCTCTTCGGGCGGGCGGCCTGAGCCGCGACAACGTCCTCAAAGCGCTCACCTCCATTCGTGGCTCGCAGCGGGTGATCGATCAGAATCCCGAGGGAAAATACCAGGCGCTAGAGAAATATGGTCGTAACCTGACTGAACTGGCGGGACAGGGTAAGCTTGACCCTGTCATCGGCCGTGACGATGAGATCCGGCGCGTCATCCAGGTGCTAAGCCGGCGTACCAAGAATAACCCGGTGTTGATCGGTGAGCCGGGCGTCGGTAAAACCGCCATCGTTGAAGGCCTGGCGCAGCGCATTGTACGTGGCGATGTGCCAAAGACGCTGGCTGATAAGCAGGTGGTCACGCTTGACCTGGGCGCTCTCGTTGCCGGTGCCAAGTTCCGCGGCGAGTTCGAGGAGCGCCTGAAGGCCGTTTTGAAAGAAGTAACAAGCTCTGAAGGCGGCATTATCCTCTTTATCGACGAACTGCATACGCTGGTGGGAGCAGGGGCCGCGGAAGGCGCCATGGACGCATCCAATATGTTGAAGCCGATGCTGTCGCGTGGAGAACTGCATTGCATTGGCGCAACCACGCTGGATGAATATCGCAAGCATATCGAGAAGGATGCCGCGCTGGAGCGGCGCTTCCAGCCGGTAATGGTCGATCAACCTTCGGTCGAGGATACCATCAGCATCCTGCGCGGCTTGAAACAGCGCTACGAGGTGCATCATGGCGTGCGCATCCAGGATAGCGCGCTGGTTGCCGCGGCCATGCTCTCTAACCGCTACATCACCGACCGTTTCCTGCCTGATAAGGCCATTGACCTGGTCGATGAAGCCGCCAGCCGCCGCCGTGTAGAGCTAGATAGTACTCCCACTGAGATCGACGCCCTGGATCGTCGTATTCGGCAGTTGCAGGTGGAGCATGAAGCGCTCAAAAAAGAGACCGACGCAGCCAGCCGCGAGCGACGGAACCGCGTAGAGCAGGAGATTGCCAACCTTAGTGAGCAACTGCATTCCCTCAAACTCTCGCTCGAGAGTGAGCGCGAGCCTGTAGAGACTATTCGCAAGCTCAAGAAGGAGCTTGAAGGGGCACAGGTCGAACTGGAGAAGGCGGAGCGCGAATATAACCTGGAAGTGATGGCGCGGCTGCGCTATGGTACTATTCCAGAGCTCGAGCGGCGCATCGCCGATATGGAGTCAAAACTTATCAATCTACAGAGCGCGCGCATGCTTAAAGAAGAGGTAGACTCGGAAGATATCGCGGAGATCGTCTCCAAGTGGACGCATATACCCGTCTCCAAACTGATGGAGGCCGAGGTACAAAAACTGCTCACCATGGAAGACAATCTGCGGCGGCGCGTGGTTGGACAGGAGTTGGCGCTGCAGGTGATCTCTGATGCCATTCGCCGTTCTCGCGCCGGTCTACAGGACCCCCATCGCCCGCTGGCCAGCTTCCTCTTTTTAGGCCCGACAGGAGTTGGTAAGACCGAGCTGGCACGCGCGCTGGCGGAGTTCCTGTTCGACAACGAGCAGGCGATGGTGCGCATCGACATGTCCGAGTACATGGAGAAACACAGCGTCTCGCGCCTCATTGGCGCACCTCCGGGTTACATTGGCTACGATGAAGGCGGACAGTTGACCGAAGCCGTGCGGCGGCATCCCTACAGCGTGATCTTGCTGGATGAGATCGAGAAGGCCGCGCCCGAGGTCTTCAACGTCCTGTTGCAGTTGCTCGATGATGGTCGCCTGACGGATGGGCAGGGGCGAACCGTTGATTTCAAAAATACGGTGATTATCATGACCAGCAACGTTGGCAATCTCTGGCTGCATGAGTATGATGGCATGGATGAGGATGAGATACAGCGCACGGTGCGGCAGCGATTGCGTGAAGAGGGCTTCCGCCCGGAATTTGTCAACCGCATCGATGAAGTGATCATTTTCCATAAGATTACGCGTGAACAGATGAAGAATATCGTGGACATCCAGGTCAACCGTCTCCGTCCTCGCCTGGACGAACGCCATATTACCCTCTACCTCAGTGACGCGACGAAGGATCTACTGGCCAACGAAGGCTACGACCCGCAGTTTGGAGCGCGTCCTCTTAAACGGGTCATCCAGAAAGAGGTCGAGAACCGTATCGCCCGCGGCATCCTCGATGGCACCATTCGCGATGGCTCAGCGGTAGAGCTCGATACGCAGGATGGAAAATTGGTGATGGAAGTGGAGAAATAACAGAATGGAGAGCTTCGATGCATTCCAATGATGATAGGTCAGCAGCGTCCACTGCTCACGAGCAACTGATACAGATGCTCAGTGCCATCCTGCTGCAACTCAATACGCTGCAGACGATGGTGCGCAACGAGACAATGCCTCCAGTGCCTCCAGTGCCTCTTGACCTCAACACTCTCTATAATGGGCTGAACGCTATCGAACAACTGGCGAGAGAAGCTATCCATGAAATTCGCGCCAGTGATGACGATCAACCTCTTGCAGAGCTGGTGGGTGTGACGCTGGCCGAAGCGCTTTCACGCGTTATAGAGGAAACAGCGGAGTCGTTGGGACTTTCAAGCCGGGTAGCTTTCTCTGGTGAAGAGCGCACCTTGTCCGGCTATACCGAGCGCCTCCTGTATCGCATCGCCCAGGAAGCGCTCTACCAGGTACACATGCATGGTAATGTACGCAAACTGCGCTTTACCTTTAGCTACGGACGTGACGAAGTTCAGATGAGCATCGAAGACGATGGGATACTGTCCATTGCGGAAGAAGAAACCCCACTTCCCCATTTTAAAGCTAATGGAATGCAAGCAAGCAACGAGGAAGAAGTACCGCTGCCCCATTTTAAGGAAGAAGAGCAGAGCGTCAACCTGTCGCGCCCATACAGTGCGCTGCGACACCGTATAGAGCATCTTGGCGGCTCTCTTGAAATCATCTCTCACATCGAGCAGGGGACACGTGTCCTGGCCCGTGTTCCCTATATCGTACCGGCTACACATGCCCAACCCGTTGCGCCCGGCGCGGCAAGTACCGCCCCCATCCCCTCAACAAACGAAACTTCCACCAACAAGAAAGTGCGTGTTCTTGTCGTGGACAGCCAGGCAGTCTCCCGCGCTGGCTTACGCCATTTACTTAAGAGCTATGCAGATCTGCAGGTGATTGGCGAAGCCTCCGATGGCGTGCAAGCAGTGAGTGAAACAGTAGAGCTGGGGCCACAGGTTGTGCTCATGGATGCGCAAATGCCCAATAATCAGAGCATAGAAGCGCTAAAACAGATCAAACAGCTCAACCTCGACACACGAGTGCTGTTGCTATCGGCGCAAGAGCGCGAGGAATACCTGTATGAGACATTGCGCGCCGGTGCAGATGGCTATGTGCTCAAGGACATAGCGCCCGATGAACTTGCCCAGGCGGTGCGCGTGGTAGCAGGTGGAGAGGTACTGGTGCAGCCACAGCTGGCAGGAAGATTACTCTCACGCTTTGGCAAGCAGGGACGCGGCAATACTCCCTTTGAGACACTGACAGCAAGAGAGCAGGAGGTCCTTCAACTGCTGGCACGGGGGCTGCGCAACAAAGAGATCGCCGCCCGCCTCATCGTAAGCGAGCGCACGGTGAACTTCCACCTGGCGAATATCTACCAGAAACTCAACGTCTCCGGCCGTACCGAAGCGCTGAGCAAGGCGCTTGAGCAGGGATTGATCACAGCGTAAGGTATCATTCTACGCCTGGACGATACCGGCGCGCCAGACATCAATTGTGTGCTTCAGGGAAGCGATATATCCCGCCTCGTTATTGCCGTCGCTGTTGGGTGCGTACTTGGGGATGATCTGGTCAACGGTGATGCGGCCCCAGTAGGCAACATAAAGATTGCGGATAAGCTTAAACCAGGCCTCGAAGCCCTGTTCCCAGGTGTCGAATATGGCATAGCCACCATTTTCCTGCAGGCAGCGGTACTCGGGTACGCAGCGCATATTGCTGAGTGAGAGCGTCACCCTCGCAACGCCTGCGGTGCCAAACGAACTTTCATGCATGAAAAAGGCCAGCGCATAGGCGGGGTCCAGGCCGTATTTAATACCATCATTGTAAAGCGCCTGTGCTTTCCCTGCTGCCGGAGAGTGATAGTAAGCGAGCACCTTGTTCATGAAATCTACCGACAGGGAGGGTTTGCCCACAACCGAGTAGGGGCCAGGTTTGGTAGGAATGGCTGTTTTAGGACTCACTGGTCCATTACTGCTCTCCCAGGCTTTGACATTGCCGATGGTACCTCCTACCTGAATCGGAAAGACCTGTCCGTTCGGTGAGATAACCAGCTGGGACGGGCCAGGACGCTGAAACGAACCCGCGGAGATTAATACGAGCACAGCGATAACCACGACAACCATCGTTATGAGAAAAGGGTTCAACCAGTGCTTGTGGCGTTTCAGGGAGCTTTCCCGGAATTCGTCTACCACGAATGTTGGACGTCTCACCGCCAACGGTTTTGTTGTCCTGGGCTCATCCGTGTCTGGCACAATAGGGAGTTGACGTGTAGCATTGGCGCGTAGGGGAACCGGTGTTTGAACAGGCTCTGTTGAAATACTCTTCCTTGTAGCGTAGTTACCACTAGCCATCAAGCATCTCCTCTAGAAAATTAGAACATTTGCCCTATTATAACACAGGAATGCTTCACCCACAACAAGGCATTGCATCATCTTGATACACGAAAATACATCAGCACGTGTGAGAATGATACCATTTAGCATGCCTGCTGTCAACGCAATCCCCCAATAGCGCTATGGTCTGTGAATGACCCTGTCGACCGTCAGAAAAGATTCATCCCAGACAAACAGTCTTGCGCGTTATTTTAGACGTGAGTAAGAGAAACGATTCGGGAAAAGGAACTTTTTTACAAAAAGAAACGTCTTGACATTGCGAAGGTTGTAATGGTGGAGTCGGAAGAAAAACAACTGAGGAACACAAGGAGTTTCCAAATGCGCAGACCACGTACAGTTCGTTATAAAATCAGCAGCCGCGTCATACGGCGACAATCGCTATCATTCATCGTACCACTTGCTCTACTAATTGCACTTGTATTCACGTTGGCAGCCTGCGGAACCAATACGACAACAGGGGCAGGCTCGACTCCGACGAGCGCACCAACAAGCGCGCCAACCAGAGGGGCAACGACTGCTCCTGGTAAAACAACGAATGGATGTCCCACCAGCGCGGTAGTGAATCCCCCGCAAAAAACTCCCAATGTCACGTTACACATGGGCAATAGCAATAGTACTGCGATTGCGCACACAGGCGATCTCATAGAGGTGCAATTGCCATTTGGTCACCAGTGGAGCGGCCCGACGACTTCACAGGGCACGCTTGAATTGCAATCGCCCTCTGGCTATGCATCGTCAACGCTGAAAGCCTGCATCTGGCAGTTTATCGCCCAGGGTACAGGGGCCTCCCAACTCAGCTTCACCGGCAGGCCCATTTGCGCGGCGGGCCAATTATGCCCGCAGTACATTCTAAACGTGCCATTCACCATCGAGGTGAAATAACCCTGCATTCGTTGCTGGGTAAGTTGTTGCACACGAGGTTCTCAGGATAGACACTTGGAGATCATGCATGTCATCCTGAGCGCCGCGAAGGATCTCTGGCCGACTTCTGGGGAATCACCACGAAAGCATACTTGACGTGCTTACGCTACTGCTCTACTATGTGAGGAAAGTTTTTCATTTTCTCGCAATGAGGTGTAGCAATGACTGAGCATGTGGGGCAAAAACTGGGCAACTATCGACTTATCCAACTATTGGGACGAGGCAGTGTCGCG
>VBHS01000161.1 GCA_005881295.1 Chloroflexota bacterium | reverse complement strand
CGGGACGTTGCGTTGTGAATTAGAAAGGGCGTCAAAGGTCACGACGTTGGAAGCGTAGTATGGCTATGAGGGGTAGTACAAGGCTATAGAGAATAGCCCAGGTGAGGAGTTGGGGCGAGATGGGTTGTGTTGCGGTAAAGGGCGTGTTGACACTACTGACGGAAAAGTTCTGCAGCACACCGATAGCCGCGGGAAAAAGATAATAGGAGGCGCCATGCCACATAGCATCGGTTGGCATAATCAGACTGATGACCGCAGTAATATTCTGGACCATGTAATCCTGGGCAGGTATGGCGAATTGCACGATACTGGAAATAAAGGCTCCCATAAAGAGCATAACGGCGATGGCGCCGTTGGCCGCGGTCGGCACGAAGGCTCCACAGAGCGTGATCAGGCCGAGCAGCACGAGCATACTTATCTCGAGCATACCAATGGCGGCGAAAGCGTACGTAGGCCAGTAACCGGTGAACCAGTAAATAATGCCCATGAAGGCGAGAGAGAGGAGCAGCGTATACAGGCCCAGGATTAACGCGTATCCCAGCCACTTGCCGAAAATAATCTCGGCGCGGCGCAGGGGTTTAGGGACAATAACGACAAAGGTTCCGGCCTCGATCTCACCGGAGATCATGCTGATGGTCAAGAAGATGGTCATCGTGCTGATGACCAGATAGACCAGCCACATAGCGAGAATGGTTATGGCGATACCGGCGTAGATCGTCGGCAAGGTTGGATCCGTGCCATTGGCCACGTGGTTTGCCTGCATCCGGTCGATCGCAGCATGGATGAGCAGCCCGAATAAAACCAGCATCAACAGGGTGAGAATAGCCATGGTGAGAAAAAGGCGGCGACGAATGGCTTCTTGTAACGTAAAGCGGGTGATCAACAACCATCCCATGGTATAGTTTCCTCTCCAAGGTTCTCAATACTGTGACGATTCGATAGTGCGCAAGAAGAGCTGCTCGAGCGTGCGCCGACGCGGCTGCAGGCTAAACAGGCGTGTTCCACTGGCGTGAACGGCGGCGGCAACATCCGCCGCCTGTTCGTCGTCTTGCTCCTCGACCAGCAGGCGGAGCGGGTTAGCTTCGTCGCGTTGCACCGCGAGCGAGACTGCTCCAACGCGGCGGAGGAGATCAGCGCTCACGGCATTGACGCGTACCTCTAACACCAGTGGTTCGTCGAAGAGTGTCGCAGGAGGCCCAATCTTCAAGAGTTGACCATGATGGATGATCGCCACGCGATCACAGATAAGCTCGACATCTCCAAGCTGGTGCGAATTGAGGAAGATGCCGATGCCTTCCATCTTCAGTCGTAGGATGAGATTGCGCATGTCACGCTGCCCAAGGGGATCCAGTCCAGAGGTCGGTTCATCGAGAATTAGTAGCTCCGGTTGGTTCAGCAAAGCCTGAGCCAGCCCGATACGCTGTAACATGCCCTTGGAAAAGGTACCGAGTTTCTGTCGTTCGCAACCGGTCAAGCCGACCAGTTCCAGCAACTCCTGGGAGCGCTTGCGCAATGGAGCGCCGCCTAAGCCGTAGAGTTGTCCGTGAAACTGTAAAAACTCCTGCGCGCGCAACCAGCGATGGAAATTGGGCAATTCTGGCAGGTAGCCAATTTTCCTGCGCGTTTCAAGATGGCTGACGGGATGTCCAAGCACGCGAACGTTGCCCTGTGTAGATGTAATCAGACCTGTGAGTATTTTGACCACAGTACTCTTACCGGCACCATTGGGACCCAGGAAACCAAAGGCCTCACCGCGTTGCGTGACGAAACTGACATCATTGACCGCAACGAGGCTACCATATGCTTTACGTAAATGGTCAACTTGCACAGCAGGAACACCACGCTGAAGATCGTGGTGTTCCTGCTGCCCACTCGAGATTGTGCCAATCCCGCCGGTGCTATGGTGTGCTTGTTCACTCATCAAGATGTACCCATCTATCTAAGGAAGTGAATTGGCGGTAGTCAACAGTTGGGCAGCGTTGCCGATATCGCCACCTAATGCATAGATCATACCATGAGTTTGCCAGACCACAATACCCCCAATAGGTGTATTGTCCGCCAGGAGCAATCCCGGAGCTCCATGGATGGTGACGTGCTGTGCTGTGAATTGAGGTGGTACGGGAATCGGCATCGTGCCACTATTGAGATCGATCTGTCGCAATTGCGCCACTAGCTGTGATGGTAAATTCGGGAGTGAGAGCATGAAATCGCGCAGTTCGTTGAGCGATGCGCTCCCTGTTGCACGTATGGTCGGGCTGGGAATCTCGATGACCATGAAGGATTTATCGCGGCTGTCAAAACTCATCTCAACGCCGGGGGCGACGCTCACAGAATATTTTGCGCCATCTAAATTTGCTGGAATAGACATATTGCCATGTCCATTGCGCACGAGGTAGGCATGTGTCTTCGCTGCGCTAAAGGTAAAGGTTAACTGACCACCTTTAACCACAGCAAAGGAAGGATGATGTACGAGCCCCTGTGGTAAGTGAGCGGGCAGCGCAATGGGGAAGGTGACCAGCCGCTGCGCCTGGGCCTGCGTCAGATTATCCTGCAATTTCAAACTATTGGCTGTTGCTTGCCAGGTGCCAAAATCCTGTATGCCAGGCAGTGGATGCGAAGAGAGATCGCGCGGGTCGATATTGACAGGCTGAAATTGCTGGACACGGAAGAGCGAGAGGAATTGGTCCGCTAAGGCGCTGGCGTTCGGCAAGATCACCAGGGCAAGCAAGATAGCCGCTGCCACTGCCGCTACCCAGTTCCGTCTCAACTGTCGCCAGACAAATGACGATTTTTTCTCGGCTGGTAGCGCTTTCAAAACGGGAGCGCTCTTCTTGAGAGGTGTTGTCTCGCGCAGGTGTGTATGCAGCTTGGCGAGCGCCGTGACAGGATCGGGGACCTCGACCGGTGCGGGATCTAACGCGGAGAGCAGGGTATAGACCTCACTCCCGCCACTGGTAATGAGCCGATCATTGGCAGCGCAGTCACCGCAGGTAGCGATATGCTGTTCAACTTGTGCTACTTCGTCTGCTGGCAACTCATTATCACGCCGGGCAATCAAGATGCTTTGATCGAGACAATTGTCGTTATGCTCTGGGTGCTGTAACTCGTTCATGATACCTCCTGCGAAATTCCCGTTCAGCACGGGCCAATAACGCGCCCACAGAAGCTGTTGCTACGCCTGTAGCTTGCGCGATTTCGGCATAACTTAAACCTGTACTACGCAATAAAATATACGCCTGTTGTCGTTCGGGCATTTCCGCCAGAATCGAGCGTACCAGAGCTGCCTGTTCACTGATGAGCACATGTTGCTCGGGGTCTTGTTGTGCCTCTGCCTCAGGTGTGCTTCGTCGAACTGTTTCACTGACCTGTTCCTCGCGTTTTGTGCGCCGCTGCCTGCTCCGCAAGGCATTCAGGCCGAGGTTGGTGGCGACACGGCAGAGCCATGAGCGTCGTTCTGCTTCGCTTTCGGCTTTAGGCGGTACACGGTGGTAACGCAGGAAAACTTCTTGAGCGATATCTTCCGCCTCGTCGCTCTGTCCCACACAGCGATAGGCGAGTTGATAGACCAGGCTATAGTAGCGTGTAAAAACTGTTTCAAACGACGCTTCGCTGGTTGAGGCAAGGATAGGCCGGTTTCTGATGTCTGATGACATGTTTTGTTTTAACTCCGTCACACCTAGAGCGTTGTGCTCATCTGAACCTCGTTGTGCTTAATCATATTGTAGACACCACCCGGCCAAATTTTGTGACAGTATGTTTTCTTGTCCTTTTTCTCCATCACAGGCGGCGGAGTGATGGACGAAAAAAGTGACGCTGTCTAAGCAAGCATCAAGCCTGAGTTTTCCCGCGCAGTAGATTGATCTGCTGCTGTAAGAGGGTATTGTATGCCTCCAGCTGGTTAATTTCCGCCTGGAGTGCTTGCCGCTCCTGCAAAGACTTTTCGAGATTTACCCGGTATCTCTCTCTCTCCTGCGAAACCTCGGCGAAACTCTGACGGATGGCCTCTGTCTCCTGCTCTGCCTGTTGGAGATTTCTGAGGAGCGCGTCCCTTTCCTGGGTCGCCTGATAGAGTTCATCGCCACGGAGTCCGTGTTCGTGCCGGGCCAGTTTTAAATTATCTTCTAGCTCACGGATGCGCGCCTGGTCATGCACGATACGCGAGGTCAGATTCATAATTTCACTCTTACGGGCTTCGCGTTCGTTCTGCAGATCATTTTTGAGCTTCTGCATTTCTGGCTCGTAGCGCCGGCCAAGCAGAACGTTATACAGGTCGCTTTGGGGACTGCCCTCCGGGGTAATTTGCCGGAGGTGTTGGAGTGTTGGAACATCCCAGTCCCCGCTAGCTAGCAGACTGCCGAGGGCGCGCAAGGATATCGTGAGTCTCTCGACATTTACTGCGCCCGTCCTGTTACTCGATAAGCCATATTTGCTCACGGATTGAGCATACTCATAAATGTCATTCGATGCTCCGAGCAGGCCGATCATACTGATGGCTTCCGCGCGCAGCGACATGGGGGCGTGTGGATCGTTGAGGATATTCAGCAGAGCTATAATTGCTTCATCTCCCAGGAACAAAAAGGCATGCACGAGCTGTTCATAATGCTCTGGATAGTCGTAAAGCACCTGGACGAGGTGCCTGATTACCGAGTCTCCTCCATGTAAAAATAGGAGAGCCATGACGCGCAGGCTCGTACGTTCTTTCTCATGAATCTGCACATACTGGATTAAAGCTGGAATCATCTCTTGATTGGCTGCTGGGAGCGTTTCCTCATCGTGTATGCGTTCCAGGAGTAATGCCTGTGCCATAGCGATATCTCCTGGTTGATCACTTGTCAGCAAATCCACCAGAGCATCCTTGATCTCCTCGGTGGGCATATTATGAAAGATATTCATGGCCGCTTCCCGGCGCGCGCGATTACTGGTATCGCCGTGCGCAGCCCAGATAAAGGGAAGAGCCGGCGCCCCTATTTCTTGCAAGATATGTTGCGCTGCCCTGGCTACCATCTCGTCCTGGTCGGTTATTAATTCGCCCACACCGCGCACAACTGGTCCACCAACCTTGATCAACGCTGTCTCAGCACCACGCCGTCGTTCCTCCAAACGCAGCGATTCCAGCAGACCATTGAGCACGATTCGCTGCCAATCGGGTTTGCGTGCCAGGCGCGCCAGGGCTTCAGAAACGTCGTCCACCAGGTGTGCATCTTCCAAACCATCAAGCAAAGCAGGAACACTGATGTCTACCAGGTCGTTGGTCAATACTTCCAGTAGCGCTTCATGGGCTCGCAGCGGGAGCGTCATGCCAAAAAGGCGGACGACATGCGATAGAGTAGCCGGGTTTTGACGCACCAGGGTGATAATAATGTGCTGGGCGTGCTCCTGAACCATGATTCTTGGGTCATCCAATGCTATGATGAGCGGCGTCAAGACCCGAGGGCCGAACCGCGGTAGAATAGAAGCAGCTGCATCGCTACGTTCGGGGTCGCCAAGTAAATTGACGAGCGGAGGCATGGCCACTTCGGGGTAGTTGAGGAGAAACTTCGCGATGGTGTCGCTCCATCGCGGGCGATTTAAGGCTTCCAAGAGCGGCGGGACAATAATTTGCCCCTGCATTGCAGACAATGTTCGATGAACCGAGTTTTTTATGCGCTCGTCCTCATCGAAGAGGTGCTCAACCAATACCTGCGCCGCGTCGGCTCCTTGCAATTGGAAGGTCGTCAAGATTTGCCGCGCCTGAGCATCGCTGCAGCGTGGTAGCATACTGAGCAATTGTTCGCCAGGGAAAGAAGCCATTCCCAGGACGGCGCGGCGTATGCGGGGCGTAGTCGCCGTTTCATGCTGGACATCCAGGGCTGTGATCAGTTCATCAAGAGCGACGACCCCAAAGGAACTGAGAGCCTCGATGGCTTCTTCGTAGATTTGTGGCTGGGGACTTTCCAGCATCTCCAATAATGGAGCGACAACTTGCTGTGTAGGGAATTGACTGAGTGCACGAATGACAGCGATTGCCAATAGAGGTTCATCTTGTGATGGCTTGACAAGGGAGATCAACGCGGGCATGGCTCGACTATCCCGGGTCTGTTCCAAAACTTGTACCAGTAACCGCGTGCGTCCAGGTACAATGGGAGATGTTGCTTGAGATACCGGCACAACAATCTCCTGACGCATGCCTCCGAGCATCTGTGCGGCACGTTCGGCCACTGTGTCATTTGGATCACTGAGTACGAGATTGATCAAGCCAGGGATGCTCTCGGAACCAAAGGAATGCAGGGTATTTGTGAGTTGCTGTATAACAAGAGGCGATGGATCAGCGACGAGACGGAATATGGCAGGCAGCGCATCGGGATCGTGTACGTTTTTCAATACCTCCAGGATGCGCAGGCGCACCGCTTCTGCTGGTTCTTGTTTCAGTTGATCTAGCAGGTAAGGGGTCGCGGTAAGCCCAAGTTCTTGTAGCGTTTGCACCGTATTACCGGCCAATACGTCGTCACTGGAGGAGAGATAGTGAATAAGCATTGGGAGCGCTTTTCCCTGTGAACCATCTATGACCGCCTGGTTCCCTGGTGGTGGCAGCTTTCCAGTCGGCTGCTCTTCAATCTTTTGTGCCTCTTGCAGGGCAACCAGTCTTGTCAGGATAGTGCGAGCCTGTTGCTGAATTTCCTGCTCAACGGCGTAGTTTGAAGTGAGGGCCATGATCAGGGCTTCCAGGATGCGCTGGTACTGCGGCGGGGTGAGCCGGCGCCTGGCGTCTTGCTCATACAGGAAACGTTCGAGAATAGTTAATACTGCCGCATGGGTCAGACGCGTCGAGTGAGCGGGCGTAGCATTTTCCAATTCCATGAGTAGGCGATCCAGGACGAGCGCAGGACCCAGGCGGATCAGTGCAATGATAGATCGCTCAACGACAAATTTTTCCTTGTCGCTCAGGGGTGCAATCAAGTACTCTACTGCAGGTGGACACTGGGTACCGCCAAGGATATTGATGGCTGCAACCCTCAGGCGCGTGCTTCTGCCGGGAGCGGGTTGACTTAGTTCACCAGCGTAGGCCACGGCATCCGCACCAAAGTGGCTTAAAGCGCGGCTTAGACGTTTTACCTGATCCTCGTATGGTAGATCATCGGCTGCATCGGATAAGTAAGAAAAGAGCAACTTGAGCACGATGGTCGTATCGAGTAGCACGAAAAATTCCTCGACGTCTTCGATGGGTAAGAGGAGTATCAATGAGCGGTAGATTTCCTCCGCTCCTTCCTCGTAACACTCGCGGACGAGATGTGCCAATTCCTCGCGTGCGGCCTGGTCATGCAAGACACGTGCCAGTGCTGCTGCCAGGCGCGGAGGCAAAGA
>VBHS01000160.1 GCA_005881295.1 Chloroflexota bacterium | reverse complement strand
GCCGTTCCTGATTACAGTTCGGGACTGACTGGTAGTATTAAAGGGCTGCGTATCGGTGTGCCCGAGGAATACTGGGTAGAGGGGATGCAACCGGAGGTGGTGAAGGCGATACGCGACGACATCGATGTGCTGAGGGAAATGGGGGCCGAGGTTAGCGATGTTTCATTGCCCCACACGAAATATGGCGTTGCCGCATATTATATCATTGCACCCGCCGAGGCGAGCGCGAACCTGGCACGTTACGATGGCGTGAAATATGGTTATTCGTACAGAGATACCGATGATATCTGGGAGGCAATGGAGAAGACACGAGAGTATGGATTCGGCCAGGAGGTCAAACGCCGCATCATGCTGGGTACGTATGCGCTCTCATCTGGTTACTACGATGCTTATTATAAACAAGCCGAGAAAGTACGCTCCCTGATTACGCAGGATTTTGACCGGGCGTTTGAACGCTTTGACGTGCTGGTGAGTCCCACAACGCCATCGGTGGCGTTCAAGCTGGGCGAGATTTCCGATCCCTATCAAATGTACCTGCAAGATGTGTTCACGCTACCGGCAAACCTGGCGGGCATCTGTGGTGCCTCTATTCCTGGTGGTTTCAGCAATGGTTTGCCTGTGGGTCTGCAATTGCTGGGCAATGCTTTCGCAGAGGACGTTATCCTTCGGGTGGCTGATGCCTTTGAGGGAGTGACAGATTATCATACCCGGTGGCCTATGGGATTGGCGAAATTGTCTGGTGGATAAGGCGACCCTCGCGGTCAATATATTTCAAAGAAGCGCAAGGAGAAGAAATGGGTGGGAAAAACGGGAGGGCGTCGGGGCGCAATGCATTGCGCCCCGACATTTTGACGCGTGGGAAATAGCGGGTTCAGGAATAGTATCTGAGACTCCCTGGCCTCAAGGCGCAGGGGTTCTCCCGTCGTTCCAACTCTCTCTACCCTGCGATAGAGCCTCGTCGGAGACCAAGAGAACTTTAAGCCGACCAACTCTAACGGTTCAGGACATGACCGTGGGGAGTGCCAAAAGCCTCCCCTTCCGTCGGTTGATACTCCTCGTTGCGACTTACGCCCGTCTCCAGGCATTGCTGCTCTCCAGCCAACGAAGAGAAGAGAGGTTCTCCTGCCCTGGGGTTCATCGCCTTACGGTCTTATGGAGCCTTGTTAGAACAAGTATACTACTGTTGTCAATAGCTCCAAATGAAGCGAGCAAAGAAAGGAACGCTTTTCATCCCCTGCATAAATGCCAGGGGCTTTCAAGCGATCTTAGGTGTAATGGGACGACGTATTCTGGGTATTGTTTTATTGGTGGTGGCTATCAGTATTGTGGTTATGACGCCTGTGCTGGCTTTTACTCCGGTGGGCGGCAATCTGCTGAGTAGATTGGCGGGTGCTACGCCAACAGCAACGCCTTCACCGACACCCCTTCCTCCGACACCGACGCCAACACCTCCCAGGCCAATTTTGACGGTGGTTGGAACGCCTCCGGCGCTGCAGGTGGGTGCGGCTTACTTGTTAGATAGTGATACTGGCCATACGCTGGACGATTTTCACGGCGAGGTACCGCTGCCTATGGCGAGCACGACGAAGATTATGACGGCGGCAATCGCTATCCAGGCGGGTAACCTTGACAAGGTGATTACCATTCAGCAGGACGCGCTCAACGAGGTGAATAATAATAATGGCAGCAACGCCAATTTGCAGGTTGGGGATCAGATTACGCTGAAAGATCTGCTCTATGCACTGCTGTTGCCCTCGGGGGATGATGCAGCGATAGCGATTGCCGATGGTGTCAGCGGGAACATGCAGTCATTTGTGACGGTGATGAATATTTTTGCCTATCGCCTGCACCTGTTTCAGACGCATTATATCAATCCTGATGGTTTGACTTACTATGGCGCAGCGAATACGCCTCTATCTGAAAACTATACGACGGCATATGATTTGCTACGGCTAACGCAGTACGCGATGAAGTTGCCCCTGTTCGCGGAAATTGTGAAGACGACGGAGTATAGATTAGCTCGAGGCGTCCACCATCACGGCTACACGTGGAAGACGACTAATTCCCTCCTCGCGTATGCCAGTGACGCGCCTACAGTTAAGGTCTATCCAGGGGCTACGGGCATCAAGACGGGGTATACTGTTGAGGCGGGGGGGTGCCTGGTGTTCTCGGCAACGCGTAACGGGCATGATTTGATGGGGGTGGTGCTGGGGAGTGCCAACAAGACGTCACGTTTTTTGGATGCTATTACGCTTTTGAATTGGGGGTTTGGGTTACCGGTGAGGGTGGCAAGTTAGAGAGCGAAGGGAGTTTTGGGTGGTAGTCTGGGTTCTGGGTGAAATCGAAGATTTCGTAGAAATCGCCGAGCTGAGGGAGGCCATCACGTGGGGGCGCAGGTGGGCCGAAGGCTTTCCCGTTGGCGGCGTCATTGTTTTTCGCGGGCGTCTGGGTGTCAAACTGGTGGTTGATGCTGGCGAGGGAGGGCAGGCCAAAACGGCGCTCGATGAACTTCAAGATCGAGCTATGCTCATAGAGTTGACCCGAGACGTGACCACGCTTCGACCAGGGGGAGATTACAAGGGTGGGCACACGGAACCCCAGACCGTAGGCGTCGACTTGCGGAGGGGCAACGTGGTCGAAGAAGCCGCCGCCCTCGTCATAGGTAAGGAAGAGGGCAGAGCTGCTCCAGAGTTTCGAGGACATGAGGTTTTTGATTACTTCTGCCATCTTGTGCTGACCCGTTTGAATATCGGCAGGTGGATGCTCACTGATGAGCGACTCGGTGATCAAAAACGAGACCTGCGGCAGTTTGCCAGCGGCCAGGTCTGCCTGGTAATCGTCTTCGTTGAAGTTGAGTCGGGGATCATGTTGCCAGTGTTTGAAATGGACGAGCATGTTGAAATCTTCCGGCGAGGTACCTGTGCCAATACCGAGGTTGTAACATTTCCAGGTGATTTTATGCGCATCCAACAGATCCACCATGACTGGCCAATCGAGGCTGCCCCGGTCCATAGTGTTGGTCGTATTGCCACCGGTGGTTCCCGACACGAGTGATAAGAGGTTGGGGTTGGACGGACCAAGCACGGAACAGAAATAGTTGCCGCATAATGTGAATGCACCGGCAAGAGCATAGTAATAGGCAAGGTCTGAACCATCATAGTAGGAGAGCGCAGTGGAGCCGTCAGTGGTATAGAATCCATTCATCGCGCCATGGTTCCATTCACTATGAATGGATTGCCAGGAATGCGAGGGGTCCAGCGAAACAGGGAAAAAATCATGATGGGGGGTGACGGTTCTCCCTATTCCGTATTGATGTACTAGCAAGGATAGGGCAAACATGATAGAATACGCTCACACGATTATTGAAATGATACCAATTCAGCTATTTGAATAGAGTACAATGTTATGCGCTACGCTATATTCACTGATATTCACGCCAACCTGGAAGCATTGGAAGCGGTGTTGGAGAAAATCGATGAAATTGCAGGTGAGAAACCTATAGACCAGATCTGGTTTCTTGGGGACCTGGTTGGTTATGGCCCAAATCCAAATGAATGTATCACTACGTTACGCGAACGCACCGATGTAATTATTGCCGGAAATCACGACTGGGCAGCGGTGGGGAAGATTGACCTGGAAGATTTTAGCTCGGCAGCGCGCATCTCTGCGGAGTGGACGGCGGAGCAATTAACGGAGGAGCATCGCACATTTCTGGCGGACCTTCCAGAACGCCTGGAGCTTGATGAGTGTACGTTAGTACATGGGAGTCCCTATGGGCCGCTGTGGGAATATCTGACCTCTGAAGTATTGGCGGAACGCAGTTTTCAGTATTTTAGCTCTCGTTACTGTTTTGTGGGACATACCCATGTTCCGGTTATTTTCCAACAGGCTGATTCTATTGCCAATGCTCCAACATTGCCGCTTGTTGAAACGACGGAGAACGGATTATCACATCACGAGGCCAGTGAGGAACCGATCAATGAAGAGTCTGGCAAAGACGTTGCAGAAATGGCGATGATCCATCCTCAACCTACGCATTCGTCGTCTCTGGCCGCAGCCCACGCAGAGAGCGCATACGCGGATCCAGAAACAGGCCAGTCCATGACAGAGGAAGAGGCCAATATGGTCATCGAGGGCAGCAAAAGAGGTGCTGACGAACAGAGCGCTGTCGATGCAGGGGATTCTCCTCCAACGGGGAATGAAATTATCGCAGAAGTCGTTGAAGAAGATGACGAGGTTGTTACGTTAGATGACGAGGAAGAGAGACGGGAGGACGTCGATGACGTAGAGGCGGCAGAAGATGGAGATAATGCTGATGGCGCGGTTGAAAGCGAGCAGCCTCCTTCTTTAGATGATGACGATGCTCATGAAGTTGTTGAAGGCAGGAGCGACGCCGCAGAGGAAGATGGCGAGGGGAGCGCGAGTGCGGATGAGGTGACGCCAGAGGAGATCATACTGAGCGCTGAAGATCGCCTGAACAGCGAAATTGAAGAGTTGCTAACGCTGCTGGGGTTGAGTGAGAGTATGATACAGGTGACGAACGAGATGTTCATTCCCCCGGAAGGACATTGGGAGTTGCCAGAACGCTACCGCGCTATTATCAATCCCGGAGGGGTAGGACAGCCACGCGACGGTGATCCACGAGCAGCCTTTATGATCTATGATACGGAGGCGGGATTCGAGTTTTATCGCGTTCCCTATGCGATTGAACAGACACAGGAAAAGATCGTCGAGGTGGGTTTGCCACAATACCTGGCGGTCCGGCTGGCCGTTGGTCGGTAAGATATGAAATGAAACTGGTTATTGGGCTGGGAAATATGAAATTGTTGATTGGGCTGGGAAATCCCGGGCCCCAATATGAACATACACGCCATAACGTGGGCTTTCGCGTTGTAGACAAATTAGCGGCTAAACATGGATGGAAGTGGACGGAACGGCGCAGCAGGGCGATTCTTGCCAGTGGCATGATTGGTTCGGAGAAGGTTATCCTGGCCAAGCCAATTACGTTTATGAATCGCAGCGGCGAGGCAGTGAGCGAACTTGTACGCTGGTACAAGGTGCAACCAGAGGATATACTGATCATCTGTGACGACCTCGATCTGCCTGTTGGAAGAGTGAGGCTGCGCACGAAGGGAAGCGCGGGAGGACATAACGGTCTCGAAAACGTCCTCCATTACCTGCATACCGATCAGATTCCTCGTTTGCGCATCGGTATTGGTCGCCCAACGAACAAACGCATGGATCCGATTGACTATGTATTGGGCGTGCCAACAAGCGATGAGCGTATCTTACTCGACGCAGGCGAAGATAGGGCGGTTGAGGCTATTGAGATGGTTGTAAGGCAGGGATATGCGACGACTATGAATGTTGTCAACACTGACCCGGAGGCCGAGCAGAGGGCAGCCGAAAAAAGACAGCGACAGAAGGAACGGCAGGAACAGGCTCGCTTACGGCGGGAGGCCGCTCTGAACGAGCAAGAAGCGGCTGAAGAGATCAATCAAGCATAGAGTTCATAACTATTCTCCTCTATTGTTCAGACATCGGAGACACGATCCTCGACAGGATGAAGTTCCTCTGTGGTTTCTTGATCATCCATACCTCCCAACCAGCCTATGATTTCGGTCAATAAATCTTGAAAGACAGTCGTGTTTAAAGAATAAACCTGGAACTGGCCACGTCGCTCGACACGCACAAGGTCGGCGAGTTTCAGTACCATGAGATGGTGCGAGAGAGCGGTACGGCCAACTCCGGCTTGCTCAGCCAGTTCACCTGCTGTACGTTCTCCCCCGCGAAGATATTTTAATATGCGCCGCCTGGTAGGGTCGGCGATGGCTTTATAGGCTTCTTGCATGTTTTACCTGACGATTCTGGCCAATATTTCAATGTATACTGAAGTATTAGCATAATCTGGAGATGGATGTCAAATAGCTGACTCGAAGGGCCGTATTGCTAAAGGATTTCACCCCTGTTGCTCGTGGTGGGCTTTTCCCACATGCTCGCAGGTTCGATCGAGCTGGCCGGCACGGCGACATTATCTGGCTCTGGTTTCAAGCGGCCGGTCGCGGCAAGCCAGATAGCCAGGGCAATCATGGGTATAAGGCCAATAATTCCCAGGGGGACGCCAAGGAGTGAATCGGCGCGAGAGAGCAAGAGAAGGCCGAAACCGGCCTGAGCGTTTATTGCAGCATGGGCGAGGGTTGAGGGCCAGATGCTACCGGAGCGGAAGCGGAGCCAGGCAAAGATCATGCTCAACGAGACGGTGAAGATGACCATCATGCCGAGACCGAACCAGGGATGACCAGGATAGTTGTAACCATCGAGGACAATGAGAGGCGCATGCCACAATCCCCAGATGACGCCAGTGATGATCGCCGCGTAGATTCCCCCAAGGGGAGCCAGGTGGGGAAGCAGGTACCCTCGCCAACCGAACTCTTCGCCAAAGGTGAAAATCATGTTGAAGATAATACCCAGGGTAAAGGCAAGAGCTATCGAAATCAGGACACCGGACAAAGCCAGTTGCTGAGCGCTGTAGCCAGCAGGGAGTTTCTGGCCACTTCTGGTCAGCGCGTCTGTAATGGCACGAGCTGAGGCCTGTAGATGTTCGGCAAAAGCCCAGTGTTGAACACCAGTAATCAGGGCAAGGACAATACCAGCAGCGATCAGGAGTGGTGGAATAAGGTAGGCGGCGAGGTAGATGCGAAAAACGCCGGTGCGACCACGGCCAACCAATCTCAAACCAGCATCGCTGAAACCTTCGTGGCGGAGCAGGCGTACCAGGAGAGCTGCAAGGGCGGGTCCAAACATACCGATACTT
>VBHS01000159.1 GCA_005881295.1 Chloroflexota bacterium | reverse complement strand
TGTTCATCGCGCAAACGTTCAACAAATCCCTGGCTTAGCAGTCGTTTTACCATCGCGGTCACAGTCGGTGCAGCCACATCCAGTTGCTCGGCTAATTCCTGCATCGTGCACCGCTCGTGTGTGATCACAATGCGCAGCAGTCGGATCTGCCCGGTAGTCGCGCGTAACTCGGAAATATCATGCAATTCCGGTATTACCTGTTCAGTGCCGGCTTCACGAGGAATATCCGCCCGAATCTCTCGCAGCAATCTGGGGATAAGATCGAGTAAATCATCTGCGATATCCGATTCATCTAAAGAAGAATATTCTGCCATTGGTCCCTATTCCCGTATTTTATTTAGAGCGGCTAATACTTATACTATCTTTTACTTAGATGCTCTAAGTAATAGACGGCATAAGTATTAGCTGCTCTAAATGAAATACAGGATTACAGACCAATGGCAGAATATTCTTCGTTGGATGAGTCGGATATCGCAGATGATTTACTCGATCTTATCCCCAGACTGCTGCGAGAGATTCGGGCGGATATCCCTCGTGAAGCCAGCGCTGAACAGGTAATACCGGAATTGCGTGATATTTCCGAGTTACGCGCGACTACCGGGCAGATCCGGCTGCTGCGCATTGTGATCACACACCATCGGTGCACGATGCAGGAATTAGCCGAGCAACTGGATGTGGCTGCACCGACTGTGACCGCGATGGTAAAACGGCTGCTAAGCCAGGGATTTGTTGAACGTTTGCGCGATGAACAGGACTGGCGAGTGGTCCGGGTTTTGCCTACTGAACGCGGGCAGCGCGCGTTAACTCTGTATGACCAGTTCCGCCGCGCCAACTTACGAAGGCGCCTGGCACAGCTGAGCCAGGAAGAACTTGCTCTTCTACGTTTGGCCCTGCCGGTCCTTCACCACATTGTTGAGGTAGAACCATGACCATTACAGTTGAGAAACTATCGCGCTCCTTCGGGGAAATACAAGCAGTGAAGGGAATAGACCTCGACGTTGATCGGGGCGAAACCTTTGGCTTTCT
>VBHS01000158.1 GCA_005881295.1 Chloroflexota bacterium | reverse complement strand
AGCCAACCGTAGGCCTTGATCCACAAACACGACGCAGCGTCTGGGAGCATGTGCTGCGCCTGCGCGAGAGAACAGGACTGACCATCTTCATGACGACTCACTACATGGAAGAAGCTGAATATTGTGATCGCATCGCCATCATCGACCATGGTCAAATCGTTGCTCTCGACACTCCCGCGGCGCTCAAACGTATGGTCGGTCAGGACCTGGTACGTCTCACCACGTCCGAACCCGAACGGGCCGCTGCCATGCTTGAACAACATACTGGTCATGCGGTGCGCCGCGAAGGTGATGCCATTTATGTAGAGGGAGAGAACGGGCAGGCGTTAGCCGCCAACTTAATCCGCCAGCTTACGTTGGCAGATATCGATGTGCTTGGAGTGAACGTTACTGCCCCAACGCTGGAAGACGTATTTGTACATCTCACCGGTCGAGTCATTCGTGACGAATCTGCCAGCGCCAAAGATCGCATGGGTTCTCGCCTGCGCAGCCGTGGTCGATTACGCCGCTAGATAAGGAGTGCATCAATGCTCAAAACGACGCAGTCAACTGCAGTTCCTCAAACCACACCTGAAAACAGGTCTGCCCCTGCATTTTTTATCGATCCAGAAGGAATTGCCATGATCTGGCGACGCGATATGGTGCGTCTCTGGCGACAACGTTCGCGTTTGCTTGGAGCAGTGGCGCGTGCGCTCGTCTGGCTTTTCGCGCTGGGATTTGGCCTGCGCGGCTCGCTCGGTTCTATCGCGGGTTTTAATTACGAACAGTTTGTCTTTCCCGGTGTGATTGCCATGACGGTTATTTTCAGTGGCCTCCAATCGGCGATTTCGATTGTGTATGACCGCGAATTCGGCTTCCTGAAGGAGGTACAGGTAGCGCCGACACCGCGTTCAACGCTGGTTATCGGTAAATGTCTCGGTGGCGCTTCTAGTTCGACTGTCCAGGCCCTGATCATTCTGGTCTTTGCACCGTTTGCCTCTGTGGCCTTGAATCCCTTGAACGTGCTTGCAACTGTCGTGGCAACCTTTGTCACTGCCCTGGCGATCGCTGGCCTTGGCGTGGTCATTGCGATGTGGATCACCGACTTTGAGAACTTCGGCACCATCCAGAACTTTATTACGCTACCGCTCTACATGTTCTCGGGAGCGATCTTCCCGACGCGCCTGGTTCCGCCGTGGTTGCACGCTATTCTCTTGCTCAATCCGCTAACCTATGGCGTCAATGCCATTCGCGGAGTACTGCTGGGTTATGAGATCGCCAGCGTGCCCCTTAATTTAGCTATATTGTTAGGCTTTACCGTGGTGATGATGGCTATCGCTATCTGGATGTCGCGCAGGGAGGTATAGAACTTATTAAGCCCACTCACATGTCAAAGATGAGTCACCTTTCGTGCTTGTGGTTCGTGCTATGTAAAGTACCTGGGGACGGCGAAGTATCCCTACTATTGTTACGTCCCTTATTCAGGAAGGAGCATGAGCAATGGCGATACAAAGTCCTCGAGACCTCTTTCTTTATGGTCTTTGCTCGATGTATGACGTTGAGAGGAAACTGGACCAGATGTTGCCGATTCTGGCGCAGGAATCCCTCGATGCTCAGGCCAGGGAGGCCTTTACGCAGCATGAACAGGAAACACGCCAGCATATCAGCAATCTGGAGCAATGTTTTCAAATACTTGGTAGCCAGCCTATGATAGTGGAGAACAATATGGTTGCCGGTCTCAGGCGAGATCATGATACGTTTCTCCAGCAGCAACCACCAGCGCAGGCTCTGACAATGTTCGATCTTTATGCAGGCTACCAGAGCGAATGTCTTGAAATTGCAGGCTATCACAATCTGATTGACGCGGCAAACAGCATAGGGCTGTCACAATGCGTTCCCCTGTTACAACAAAATCTGCAGCAGGAGATAGCTGCATCACAGAAACTTGCGGCCCTTGCCCATCAGCTTGGTCTGCAACAAACCCAGTTAGGTCGGGCACCGGTACCCAATCAACCAGTGCCAAATCAACCCCCTGCAGGGGCTAACCAACCGATGTCGAATCAGCCTGCCCAGGCAACCAACCAGCCGATGCCAAACCAACCGATGGCGAGTCAGCCCGCACAGGCGGCCAATCAACCGGTGCCAAACCAGGGCTATGCAACTGCTAACCCACCGGCGTCAAATCAGCCCTCTATGGCGCCTAACCCACCAGTAGCGAACCAATCTTCTGGAACTGCTAATCCGTCGATAGCGGACGAGCCAACTGAGACGGCTAATGCGCCCGCGGCAAATATTGCTTCTCAGGTACAGGAAGGTATGGATGTGGTCGGGTCGGACATGAGGCCTGTAGGTGTTGTCCGTAATGTCCGTGACAACGATTTTCGCATTGATATACCGATGCAGCGTGATCTCTACGCTCCGTTTGATGCCGTTCAAAATGTGACTGATGACCGGGTTATCCTCAATATCCCGGCTGACCAGGTAAGGGATATGAACTGGTCCAAGCCATCACTCATGGGTTAGGGAGCAAGAGCGTAGCCTTGCAGAGACTTTTCACCAGGCGACCCTTGTCCATTAAGGACAAGGGCCGCCTATTTTGCCGCACAGGTGGCTAGATAGTGGAATTAGCTCCTGCGTTGTTGTACACTCTTATGAGCGAGAATCTTTAGCCTTTTCTTTGAGGAGAGTGTAATGGATAACCAGGAAGATACGATTGCCGTGCGCGCGGGAGAGAACATTGACCTCGAAAAGGTCGAGCATTACTTGCGCGATCACATCGAGGATATAGGGGAGGGCACCTTGCAGGTGCGACAATTTCCCTCGGGCGCCTCTAACCTGACCTACCTGCTCCAGATCGGCGCCTGGGAAGGAGTACTGCGCCGTCCTCCGCTTGGGCCAGTACCTCCAAAAGCGCACGACATGAAACGGGAGTGCAGCCTCTTGCAGAAGATCAACCCGGTCTTTCCACTTGCGCCAAAACCTTATCTCTTCTGCGAAGATACTACCATCATAGGGGCGCCTTTTTATGTGATGGAACGGCGCAAAGGGGTTATTGTGAATACCTCTTTTCCGCCGGGAGTAACGCCAACCCCCGAACTATGCAAGCAAATATCTCATACGGTGATCGACACGCTGGTACAAATTCACGCCATCGACTGGCAGGCAGCCGGACTTGATACTTTTGGCCATCCTCCAGGCTTTCTCGAGCGCCAGGTAAAAGGCTGGATTGAACGCTACCATCGCGCCAAAACAGACGACATACCGCAGGTAGAGCCTCTGACCAGCTGGCTCCTGTCACATATCCCACAAAGCCCCGCGCCTACGTTGATCCACAATGACTTCAAACTGAACAATATGATGCTTGATGCGGAGGATCTTACTCGCCCCGTCGCCGTATTTGATTGGGAGATGGCAACCATAGGTGATCCCCTCTTCGACCTTGCCATATCTTTAAGCTACTGGGCAACGGAGGATGACCCCGAAGAACTGAAAACAATCCTGCCAACGGTGACGATGTTTCCTGGCTTCGTGAGCAGGGAGACCTTTATGGAGATCTATGCGCAAAAGAGTTCTCGCGACCTCTCTTCCATAGACTATTACATGATCTTTGCCTATTTCAAACTGGCAGTGATCATTCAGCAGATCTACGTCCGCTGGAAACGCGGACAAACGCAGGATGAGCGTTTCGCCGTTTTTGGCGCTCGTGTCCAAACGTTGATCACGCACGCGGCGCAGCTTGCTGGAGTGTAGAGAAGGCCGGTTGAATCGACCTGGTCCTCTAGAAAAATAGGAGATAATTTTATGAACGACCCGAACAACTTGCAGGTGGCTCTACAATTATATACTGTGCGAGATGAGACCCAGCGCGATTTCGCTGGCACACTGCGGCGCGTGGCGCAGATAGGATACCCCGGAGTAGAATTCGCCGGCTATGGCAACCTGACCTCGCAAGAGATGTTGGCATTGCTAGCCGAGACGGGGCTACGCGCAGTCAGTACCCATGTCAGGTTAGATGCGTTACAAGATGAGCAGCTGGACGCATCGATTCGCTATTGCCAGGATATTGGCTGTTCCAATATAGTGCTGCCATGGCTGGCGAACGAGTGGCGCACGCGAGAGGGTATACAGGCGCTTGCTCCTCGACTGAATGCCATCGGCCAGCGATGCCGGGAACACGGTATCACCTTTGCCTATCATAACCACGACTTTGAATTCACTCGCGTTGATGGCATCTATCTCCTTGACTATTTGATACAGGCTACCGATCCCTCACTTGTAAAGATCGAGCTCGATGTTTACTGGGCTGCTTACGCAGGTGTTGATCCTGTCTTGTATCCTGAAACAAATGCAGACCGTGTCGCGCTCATTCATATCAAAGATATGGCCGCTGATCGTTCAATGACTGAAGTTGGTAAAGGCATGCTAGATATAGGGCATATATACGCGTTTGCGAGGGCTCGCGGCCTGTGGGTGATTGTCGAGAACGATCATCCTCAAATTCCTTCACTGGAGAGTGCGAGGATTTCTCTGGAATATTTCAAGTAAAGCGGAAGGGATGCTATGGAAGAGGTTCAGCAAACGCGGCCTCCCGACAGGTATGAGCTCCTGAGCACTAAACTTGCTCTTCCACGCCCACGTCCATCACTCGTGTTACGTGAGCCGCTGCTCGCCCGGCTTGATGAAGCGCTTGAATATAAGCTTACCCTGCTCTCTGCTCCTGCCGGCTTTGGCAAAACCACGCTCGTGAGCGAGTGGATTGCCACGCGTGGCGAACGCCAGGATCCGCTTCCTGTTGCATGGCTGTCGCTCGACGCGGGCGATAACGATCCTGTGCGCTTCTGGCGCTATGTCATCGCTGCCTGCCAGGCCTTTCAGACCGGTATTGGTAAGTCCGCTCTCGTGCTGTTGCACACTCCGCGGCGTCCCTCTTTGGAGACCGTGCTTACGACGTTCATCAATGAACTGGCGCAGCTAGCACACAAGTGTGTCCTCGTCCTGGAGGACTACCACGTCATCACCTCTTCCCAGATTCACGAGACGATGGCATATCTCGTTGACCATCTCCCTGCAACGGTGCACCTGCTAATACTGACGCGCAGTGATCCACCGCTTCCCCTGGCGCGCCTGCGAGCCCATGGTGACCTTTACGAACTGCATGCTGCTGACCTGCGCTTTTCTCTGGCGGAGACCGAGATCTTTCTCCGGCAGGCTCTTCCGTTTCCACTCTCTGCTGAGGCAATCACACGCCTCGAGGCGCGCACAGAGGGCTGGGTGACCGGGTTGCGCCTGCTAGCGCTCGCGCTGCAAGGGCGAGAAGACACGCGGGATCTCGAGCACATGCTCGGTACCTTTACCGGCGGTCACCGGCACATCCTGGAGTACCTTGTTGCTGACGTGCTCTCTTCCCAGCCGGAGACGCTGCAGGAGTTTCTGTTGCAGACGGCCTTTCTCAACCGCCTGACGGGTTCCCTTTGTGATGCAGTTACTGGCAGGAACGACAGTGAGCACATGCTCGAACAATTGGAACGTGCTAACCTGTTCCTGATTCCACTCGATGACACGGGACAATGGTATCGCTATCACGCACTTTTTGCCGAGGCTATGCAACACGAGGCCCGGCGCCGCCTCGGAGAAGACTACCTGCGCACGTTATATGACAAAGCGAGTCATTGGTATGAAGAACATGGACTGCTGGCTGAAGCAGTCGAAGTTGCACTCTCTG
>VBHS01000157.1 GCA_005881295.1 Chloroflexota bacterium | reverse complement strand
TCCATAGCTGCGCTCACGCACTGTCTTCCGTTTCGTGCGCTCTAAGCTCTGAGCATGCAGCAACCGCGTCAAGCTTTTGCGATGCATGCCGCTTACCTGCTCCATCTCGCTTAAGAGCTGGCTCCGTTCTTTTCGCTTCGCTTTCAAGTACCGTGGCTTCATTCGTTTCAGATACTTGCGTCTTTCATCTAGGGTCATCTCATCTTCTGTTGGCATAGGCACCCCTCACTCAGTAACATTCTTATTTGAGTGAAGTGTACCCCCCTTAGTAACATTTTACATGAGTGAATACGATAACTTGACGTCTATCAAATGATATGATAAAATGAATTTATATAGAGCGAAACTGCAAACCGTCAAAGCCCCTGCCAAAAAGTAAAGTTTTGCAGTGAGACAATGTAGTCTATCTATTACGGAAGATAACTTTCTCCAGGTATCTTTTAGGAGGGATCAATGTCGGCCACGTTTAGCTACACGAATATCTTGCACGCAGTAGGCCAGGTGCTCGATCAGATCGGCGTAAACAGTATCGCAATCACTGAGGAAGAGGATGGTCTCTTCGTTGAAGGGTTCAATAGCGATGGCCAGCTTCTTGTTCAGATGCGTTATGACATTCCCGCACTTTATGACCTTGTATATCGGTCAGAGGGAGGAGTTGAAGAGAAACACACGGTAGAAAATGAAGGTGTACTCCATCGCTTCTTAGCCAATCATGAACTGGTTGGTGCTACCCGTTAATCTGACAGCACTTTACTTCAGCAAAATAGTAAAAAAACCGGGGTCACCCCCGGTTTTTGCACAATTGGGACGAAGGATGACCGTCAAACTGGCGTCTTGTAGTTGTTACTCATTGCATAGCCAGCGTTTTCCGTAGCTACGCATACTCTCAATCACAATGCTAAGGTCTCGTCCCTTTGTAGTAAGAGAATATTCCACGCGAGGAGGAACTTCAGCAAATGTTTGTCGAATAATGATACCTTCTTCTTCGAGAGACCGCAATCGCTCGGATAGTGTTTTAGGGCTTATACCATGCAGAGAGCGTTCAAGTTGATTAAATCGTTTGACACCTGAGGCCAAATCACGGATAATGAGCAACGTCCATTTGCCACCGATGATTTCAGCGGTACGTGCGATGGGACAGACAGTTTCATCTATGTGATTTGTTTTTGTTAACGCCATTGTTATATACTCTTATGCGAGCCCTTCCTTAAGAAACTATATCATAGTAGCTACGTAAAGTAAAGCGCAGACCACTCGACTTTACCAATAAAGTGTGATATGCTTGCTCACAGTTGTAAGATACACTGCTTTGTGAAGTACACCTTCTATTCTCAGTGGTTTCTGAGCACCTGAACAATCATAATAATTCTTGGCCTGCGCGGTTTCTCCCTATGAGAGGAGAAGATAATGCCCGAAGATATTGCTTTATTCATCGATTTTGAGAACATTCGTTACAGTATGTTGAATATCCAAAGACGGGAACCTGATCCACAGGAATTAATTGCGGTTGCCCGTCGCTATGGTACTGTTATGGTGGCCCGCGCCTATGCGGACTGGTCTAGACAGCCGGAACCATTTAAGGGTAGCCTGACAGCAGCGATGATCGATCGTGTCGATTGCCCTGCAAAACAACGTGACCGTATCCGTATGGGAACGGTACATTACTCAGGCAATACTCCCACAGGTTCTCTTGGTTCGCCAGGGTTCACATCTGAGCAGGGAAGTGGTGGATACCCATCAGGTTCGTACCCAACGCGCCCATGGTCTGCTGGTTCAACCGGGAATTCCGGTCCACTTCCTATAATTTCCTCCCAAAACGTCGGTAATGGATGGACTCCCTACCAGGACTCGCCTTTACCCCCACAAGGCGATCTTGACGAAGACCTCCTGTCAACAGACGAACCTTCAGTACCCGATGAGAGTTATGACGCAACTGATTATCAGCAAAGTGAAGGCTCTCGTCAAAACCTTCCTTACAGCCAGGCTCATCCATCCGGACCTCTTGGGCCCAGTAATACTGGTCCCCTCGGATATTCCAATACGCAACAAACCAGCACTACTGGTCATATGCCCGCCATCAGTCCAGGTGGATCAAACACAATCGTTCAAAGTACCGTCGTTCAGAGTACCGTCGATTTAAATATGTTGATGGATATCATTGAAACTGTTTTTGACCGTCCAACCATATCTACATTCGTCCTGATGACGGGAGATAAAGATTTCACTCGCATCAGCGCCCGTTTAAAGTTACGTCTAAACAAAACTGTTATTGTTGTAGGTATACCAGGAACCGTCAGCCGAGATTTAATTAGCAGCGCGAATCAGTTCGTACCATTAGTTCCCGGTGGAAACGCTGGCGGAACGAGTTTCCCTACCAATACAAGTGGTGGACCAGGACAGATGTCTTCTGGAAATACGGGTCCTATGCCTGCGATTTCCTATACAGCATCTCCAAGCGCCTCAAATCCCCAGTTACCGACTTATGGGAACGGCACTCCACCTATGGATGTACTCGATCCGCAATTCCTACAATTCCTTGACTACATTGATCGCAATTGGTCCTGGCGTACTATTATTGGTGTCTCTAATTTTATTGGAGACCCGGTGAACCCGAAAAACCGTTTTCGCGGCCGACTTACCCGCGAGTCAGCACGGGAATTGCTCAATACATGTATCCAACAGAATATTCTTATTCTGCATACCGACCCGACAGGTGCAGAGGATCTACGGCTAAACCGCTCGCATCCTGGAGTAGATGAAATACTTAAACAGTTTGTTCGCTAACTGCTACCAGTAAAAACTTGGGCTGGGCATTCCTGTTCTGGAATTGCCTGGCCTATTTCTTTCACCTTCACAAAGGAGTTTTCTATGGAAGAGTTTCGTATTGCATTTTTACAGCGGTTGATCAATAGCCCAAGTCCCTCTGGCTTCGAACAGCGAGTCCAACAGGTCATTCGTGAAGAAATGCAACTCTACACCGATGAGCAACGCACGGACGTACATGGTAATGTCATAGCAGCTCTCAATCCAAATGCCAATCCTCGTGTTATGCTTACGGCTCATTGCGACGAACTGGGATTTCTTGTTCGCTTTATCGATGAAAAAGGGTTTATTTATTTCGCTACAATCGGTGGATTCGACCCTTCAACCCTACCTGGCGAACGAGTGCAGATTCATACCGCCAAGGGTTCTATCCTGGGAGTCATTGGCCGCAAACCAGTACATCTATTGCAAAGCGACGAGCGAGGTAAAGCTCCTAAGCTGTCAGAGATGTGGATCGATATCGGCGTCAACCATAAAGAAGAAGCGCAAGAACTGGTAGCCATTGGGAGTATCGCTACTCGAGCAGCTCAGCTTGAGAAGCTTCATGGCGACCTGGTAGTCTCCCGAGCTCTTGACGACAAGTCCGGAGTGTTTACCGTCGTCGAAGCGATGCGACGTCTTCACGGGCAGCGTGAAAAGCTCAAGGCAGGCGTCTTTTTCGTCTCTGCGGTACAGGAAGAGGTCGGACTGCGGGGCGCCCATACCAGCGCATTCGGCGTTGATCCGTTGATTGCCGTTGCTGTCGATGTCACCTTCACCTCTGACCATCCTCAAACCTCCAAACATGAGATTGGCGATATCAGGCTCAATGGAGGACCGGTGATTAGTATTGGTGGTCGCATCAACCCACGTGTCTATCAAATGCTGATAGACGCCGCTGATGAAGCAGGGATAGCGTATCAGATCGATCCTCAGGCTTCGGGGACAGGTACTGACACTGATGTAATCCAGGTCAGCCGCGCTGGTGTGGCCACCGGGCTCCTCAGCATCCCTTGCCGCTACCTGCACACTGGTTCGGAAATCGTCTCCCTCAAGGATATAGATGAGATCGCGGAACTTCTCTCTCGCTTTGTTCTAGCACTCGACGCGCAGACAAATGTTATTCCCGGATAAGCCAGAGACAGAGCAAGGCCTCCCTGGTTGGGCCAGGGAGGCCTTGCTCTGTCTCTGGCTTATCCTCAGAATTCTTTACTTATTTGCTCTACCTCAGCCACCGTCTTCGCTTGAAGAACTTTATGGGCTACGTCAAGAAGCTGCCGGGCAGTACGGTTGGCGAGAGCAGCTCTGACTCCAGGGAGAGCGGTAGGGGTCATACTCAATTCATCCACTCCTAACCCGATCAAAATGGGGGCAAGGCGCACATCACTTGCGATCTCTCCACATACCGCGACAGGTTTACCAGCTCGTCGTCCGGCTTCAGCTATTTGCGCAATCAGCCGCAACACGGCGGGCTGCATAGGATGGTACAAGTAAGTAGTGGCAGCGTTTGTGCGATCACATGCCAGGGTGTATTGTAACAGGTCATTTGCCCCAATACTGAAGAAATCAGCGATCTCTGCAAGTTCTGGAGCCATCACAGCCGCCGCGGGCACCTCAACCATAATACCCACAGGAACGCGAGCAAGGAAAGAGGGGAGAGCCACTTGACGCTGCTTCAGTTGCTCGTACACTCGATCGACAATTTCCCTCGCCTTTCTGAGTTCCTCAACAGTGGTTATCATGGGGAACATAAGATGCAACTCAATCCCGGTTTCAGCAGCAGCCAGCAAAAGTGCTCTAAGCTGCTCCTCAAGTAATGACTGGTGCGCTAAAGAAATGCGTATTCCTCTCTGCCCCAGTGCTGGATTGGCTTCTATTGACGTGCCAATGACATTGTTCAGAGCTGGCATCGGTTTATCCGCGCCTGCATCAAGCGTACGGACAACTACCGGTCCTCTACCATGCGCACCATCATTTCCTTTGAAGGCCTGAAATATACGCACATAGCGTTTGCGTTGCTCGTCTTCATCGGGAAGAGTAGAGGCTGCAGCGAAAAGAAACTCTGTTCGCAAGAGGCCTATCCCTTCGGCTCCCCACTGCCGGGCAGCTTCGGCTTCGGCTTCACTGCCGATATTCGCCAGTAGGAGAAGGCGACGCCCATCGATGCTCACCTCCGCCGCAGCCTGTTGTGCCTTACTCAAGAGTGCACCTCGTTGTCGCTGTTGTTCAGCTAAGCGCTGCGCCAACTGCGTTCGCACCTCCGCGATGGGATGGCGATAGAGTAAGCCATTATCAGCATCCAGCCCCAGTTCGTCTCCAGTATGAATGACCTGTAAGGCTGCCTCACTCATGCCCGCGATGGCGGGGATACCGAGCGCTCGCGCTAAAATAGCGGCATGCGCTGTTGGCCCACCCTGCGTCGTGCAAATACCCAGAACAGTTTCTGGCCTGAGCTGCGCGGTATCCGTCGGGGTGAGATCTTGTGCAAGCAGAATAACAGGCTGCTTCAATGCACTCAAATCCTGTTTTTGTACAACCTTGTCGCTTAGATGTTGGAGCGCGCGGCTGACGACATCGCGCACATCGACAGCACGCTGGGCAAATAGAGGACTATCGAGCGCCTCAAGTGCAGAGGCTTGCTGCTCACCGGCGATGGCCAGTGCGCTCACAGCATCGATGCGCTGTTCTTCAATCTCCTTGAGCGCGGTCTCACTCAATGCGGGATCTTGCAGCATGAGTGCCTGGGCTTCAAAGATCGCAGCCTCACTCTTGCCAATACTCTGTTGCAAACTTGCTATTAATGCTTGAAGTTCACTGGCCGCCGTGTTTAATGCATGACGCAGGCGTTCCTGTTCGGCTGTAATCTGCTCTCCGGCTATGGTACGCCGCTCCACCTTGCTCAAAGTCAGGTTGGTTGATGTATAGAGAAGGGCAGGACCGATGGCTACGCCAGGGGAAGTCGTGATACCGCGCCAGGTATCAGGCGTTTGCTGGGATACTGGCAATTCCGGATGCTGATCGACATCCTGCTGTGGCTCAGCATCTTGAGGAATGGCAGGTTCCGGCGTCTCCGCTTCGGGCGTGGTTTCATAGAAGTTTGCCAGGTTCAAATCACGCAGCGCCTCCAATGCCACCTCCGCCTCTTTTCCACTCGCGCGCAGCGTAATCGTATCACCTTTTCGTATGCCCAATGCGAGGACGCCAATAATACTGGTAGCTTCAGCTTGCCGTCCACGTCCGAGGACCTCGATACGAGCATCATATCGCCCCGCGGTCTGCACAAAAAGACTGGCCGGACGGGCATGCAAGCCCGTGGGATTGGTCAAAGTGAGTTGCATTTCTCGCACATCTGATTGAGCCGGTGGTGGTGGAACAGCTGCTTCTGCTTCTTCATACGCAGAACTGAGAGGTTTCAATAGCTGAAGCTGTTCTACACTGGCCGTTTTTTCCGCAGTTTGCTTCACTTCCACCAGGGTATGACCAAGTGAGGCTTCGATAGCAGCAGCAATAGCACCTTCCACTAGAGGCGCAAAGCTGAGCATGACATGCTGTTGCTCGCTATTGAGCAACTCCAGTGCCATCTCGGCGGATAGTATCGCGCTCCCCAAATCCAACAGGACCAGTACGCCATCCGGCCCGTCAACAGCTTGAATTGCTGCCTGGATTTTTTCAGCAGAGGTGCCTAATATATTATCGACACCGCCACCTGCTGCGGCAATAGGGGTTGCTCCTTGGGTCATCTGCCCGGCCAATTCGGCTACACCATTCGCCAGTTGAGCGCTATGCGAAACGATAACCAGCCCTACAGTCATGATCTAGTTCACCTTTACAGAAGCAAATTCATGTCTTATCTGAAAAGAACAAAGAAAGCGTATTGTACAGTACATGAAATGGCTTTTGACTGATAGCGTATTAGAGGGTTTCAGCTAGACCGCGCAGTATGAGCCAGCTCGATGTTGCACCCGGATCCTGGTGTCCTATGCTGCGTTCACCCAGATAGCTCGCGCGACCCTTGGTGGCAAGGAGAGGCACGGTGGCTTTCATGCCTTCCTCCGCAGCCTGGGCAGCGCGTTGTGCCAGTTCTTTTGCTGTGACACCTTCGGCCAGAGCCTGTTTGGCTGTATTCACAGCAGGCGTCAATGCATCAACCATGGTCTTTTCGCCTGGATTTGCTTTACCCCGAGCTACTATACCTCCCAGGAAGGCTTCAAGCATGGCTACGATATCCGCGGTATCGAGTTCTCCTTTACCCGCGACTGCTGTACCAGCACGTAAAAAGGCTGTTCCATAAAGCGGGCCACTTGCACCTCCTACTGTCGACACGAGCGTCATACCAACCGTTTTCAACTGAGTGGAAATGTCCATCTCAGCCATCGAAGGAAATTTGTCGCGCACTGCTTTGAAGCCGCGATCCATGTTTACTCCATGATCGGCATCGCCAATAGGTGAGTCAAGCTGCGTCAAATATGCAGCGTTCTCATGTAATACATCCGCAATATGCTCTAACCAGCGCAGGTTATCCTCATTGGTCATGAACCGGATTCCTTCCTAACTATTTCAAGGTTTCCATCTATGGAAATCACGCAAGCCTGAGCGAGGCCTGCGTGATTTACCCCCT
>VBHS01000452.1 GCA_005881295.1 Chloroflexota bacterium | reverse complement strand
AAAAGATGCTCATGACAGGGCCTCTGGGGAAAGATAGTCTTCATATCGGTGGAAAGAGCATCTTTTTTTGTCGCAAAAATGCTACCAAATTTGTACTATTTCAAAATGAAACCTTATGTCAGGCGAATGGCTCGCAGCACACAGCAAGTAAATGATTGAGGTCTCAAGGGAGCACACCTTCCCCCGACCTGGGGAGAAGATCAATCTCTGCTATAAGCACAAAAGATGGAGGAACATCATGCCAGAGAAAACGGCAAAGCTGAGTATGTTCTCGCTTATCCTGTACAACTTAACAGGAGGGCGCATTCAAATGAACGATGCGCAGGACCCGGTCGGCCTTTTTGCGCTCACCACAACGGGGCGCAAATCTGGCCAACCACGCACGGTCTCGCTGATCTACATCAAAAGCGGGTCCGCATATGCCGTGGCCGCAACCAACGCCGGTCGCGACAAACATCCCGGCTGGTACTTCAACTTGCTCAGTAATCCACAGGTGATGGTACGCATAAAAAAACAGCACTTCAAAGCGGTCGCGGAAACGGCGGACCCAGCACAAAGAAAACAGCTCTGGGAGCAACTGGTAGAAGCAGCGCCTATGTTTGCGCGTTACGAGCGTACAACCAGCCGCGAAATCCCGATGGTACTCTTGCGCCCGGTAGAGTAATCACGAAGCACTGTGATAAAGCGCTATCGATTGCTATCTACAACTGTAGTAGTAGGCAACTGTTACTGACATAGCAAAACGTTGAATTATGTGGGAGTCAGTGTCACAATGAAGGAGGATAGATAGGCGGCAAACAGAAAGACAGGGAGGGCAAGAGTTGTTACGAAAAATTGACTGCGTGATGATCCGGGTGGATGATGTCGAGGCGGCAGCGGCTTATTATACAGAGGTATTCGGGTTGCGCCCAAATTGGAGTGGGGACGATTCAATCGGACTGGTGTTTCCCGAGACTGACGCGGAAATTGTGCTCCACCGCGATCCAGATATCCCTTCACGGGTGGAGGTACACTACCTGGTCGATGATGTCGTCGCTGTCGTGGCAGACTATGTGGCGAAAGGATGTCGCCTGCTTGTTGAGCCGTTCGATATTACTATTGGGAAATGCGCGGTGATCAAAGACCCATTTGGCACGCGGCTGTGCATGCTTGATATGACGAAAGGACCTCGTCCACTCAACCTGGCTGAATCGACGAGGAAGGATGTGAACACGAATAGTTGACCGACCTGGTGCGATTCATGCTATTTCTGGAGGTATGCCATGTGTGGCTGTCTGCAACCAATCTGTGAGTTGTTCTTTGCTCATGCTTCCGCTGGCAACTGCCATCATGGCTTGATAGTAATCAATCTCGGTGGCCGTCGGCTCCAAGTCATTGAGTTGAAGAAAGGTAGTCCACTCAACCTGGCTGAATCGACGACGAAGGATTTGAACAGAGGAAGCGAATCATAATGGTTACTCAGCCAGTTTACGGTTTGCATTGCAATAGCGCGGCTCAACCTTTTGATAGGCGGCCCATTCATCTTGAAAATCATTGGTGGCCCGATAGAGCACAATTCGATCTCCTGCAACTTCAATAGCAACATCGTCATTCTCATGTAAATGCAGGGCCTCTACTACTGATGCTGGGAGTGTTACGGTCATTGAGTTTCCAACTCTGCGTAGTTTCACGACTTGCATTATGCTCCTCCTTCTATCCCTTTGTATATACATAAGTGTATACGAAAGGATGGTTTGTTGTCAAGAGGTGGTGTACCGATGTACCGATTCTCTTTGACAGACTAAGATGGACTCTTTCGTCAAGACAATAGGAAAGGCCATTCTAAGAGCTACCCTCCTCCTTTTTCTGAAATGATTCGTAATACGACTGGAATAGGTCTATCGTAATAGTCTGTAATATCGACTCCGTAGATAGCCTTGACACGCGCAATGAGTTCCTGCCGTCCGCCAGGAATATAGATCTGTTCCCATACCTCCAGGGTGCTTTCATTGGAAACGAAAGAAGTGCTGTAGGAGGTTCCGAAGATCCGTTCCCAAAAGTCATTAACGAAGGGACGAACCTTTTCCATCTGATCATTTGGAGCAAACGTCGGAACTCGTTTGCCACTTCCTGGAAGCGGAAGAGGCTCTCTACGACTTTGGAGAAACTGCACCCGCTCTTCAAACTTCGGGCGCAGCTTGTGTATGGCTTCCTCTTCCGTTTGACCATCAGCAATCAACGATGCAAACTCTTCGATCGACGCCCAATAGCCAGGACGATATCGAAGCTTCCCAGTTTTAATGTCATAGTCTTCAAAACGATAGGTGTCGGAAAGACCATAACCTCGCCAGTTCTGACGTATAACTTTGGCTCATGTCCACTTTTGGGGATAGATGAGCTTATCCATCGAATCTTTCTCAAGATTCGTGCTTGTTAACCAGGTTGAAATAACTCATCAATTCACTGATTCACCAAAAGTGGACCTGAGCCAACTTATGAGTCAAACGACAAGAGGGTTGTTAACATCCGGGAATATGGAAATATAGCTTGCAATTTTCTCGACTTCTTTTTGGCTGTGTGGTATAATCTCGCGTACCTGATAGATACCTTTTGAGGTGGGTTATTCACGAAAGTGAGGTTGATACCTTGGCCCAGTGGCTTCCAGCAATACGAGTAGTTCAAATTATATTGAGCATAACTGTGATTATCTTTATCCTGTTACAGGCGCGTGGCGCAGGATTGGGTAGCGCTTTTGGCGGCAGTAGTGCCGGTTCTGTGTTTAAGACTCGACGTGGCGTAGAGCGTTTGATTTTTAATCTGACAGTTGTTTTCGTGATCCTTTTCGCCCTCGTTTCTTTGATCAGTGCTTTGGTTCGCTAATACTTTTCATCCGAGACGTGCTGTAGCTGTGTGGGGACACAGCGAGAAGGGCGCAGGGCGGAGAGCGGTGCTTTCGGTCTTTGCGCTTTGTTTTGTGCTGCTCTTTTTGGGGGCCTGTAATGCTCCCTCAAATACTGCAGCTGGATCTCACCAGCTGGCGGTGCAGCAGGCTCCAAAGGCGCGACTGACGTTTCCTGTAGCGCTCGATGCCCACCCCAACCTGGTGACGGTCTGGCTCGCCGTCAACGACCTGGCAGACGATGTGCCACTCGACAGTTACGCCCACGACCTCGATCTCTTGCTCAGCCGCTTGCAGAGAGGCGCTCCTCACGCGCGTATCGCTGTCGCCAATGTGCCCGACCTGACGCTGGTACCGTATTTCAGCGCGGAAGATCCATTGCCGTTGTTGGCACGAGTACAGGCTTATAATGCGACTATTGCGTCTATTGTAAAACGTCACCACGCCATTCTGGTTGATCTCTACCAGCAGTGGCATGAATTGCGCGACCACCCCGAGTATATCAGTGAGGATGGTCTGCATCCCAGTACGCTGGGATATACGAGGATCGCGGCAATATTTCACCAGATACTGGGATAGAGCAGTAGCGCTATATGACTCATCTTTTTGGGATTCCAATCGATAGACTCACGACAATATTGCTGGTGGCCACGTTGATCATTATTGGCTTGGTGGCGCTGCTAGCTATTAGCAATGTTCTCTTTTTTAAGATTGGCATACGCAATATTCCGCGCCGCCGCACGCAGATGTTGTTAATTATCTTCGCGCTGATGCTCTCGACGACGCTGCTTTCAAGTGTGCTGGCGACGGGCGACGTTATCAATACTGCGGTGCAGACGGTCGCTGTGTATAACCTGGGCAGCGTGGATGAGACGATCGAGGGCGGACATGGCGCGCTGGGAACTTTTCCTGATGGCGTCTACTATCAAGTCAAGGATCTGGCCAACCATGATGCTGACATCACGGCAGTAGGGGCGGCGCTGACCGAACACGATTTGCTGGTGGCCGATACGACCTCTCGCCAGGTGCGCTCAAAAGTCACAGCCCTGGCCATCATTCCCGACAGCGAACAGGGCTTTGGAGGAATGCAGGATGACACCAACGCGAGAAGGCATCTGACGATAGCCGCTCTGGGCGTAAATGATGTCTATCTCAACCATACAACAGCCGTATTGCTCAACGCCCGCGCGGGAGATACGCTCTATGTCTATTCTCAACGCTGGCCGGGGCAGCGCTACCAGATGCATGTCGCGGCCATCGTCGGAGATGGCGGCCTGGTCGGCGAATTACCCTTTCTGCTCAGTAATATTCAGACCTTTCATAATATCGAACATAATAACGATTTTATATCGCAAATCTTTGTCTCCAATCGTGGAGGCGTTACTAACGGCGTCGATCTTGCTGATCTTCCTGATTTTTGTCTTACTGGCGGCGGAGCGGCGCGTAGAAATGGGGATGGCGCGAGCTATCGGCGTACAACGACGCCACCTGGTGCTGATGTTTCTCTTCGAGGGCACCGTTTATGATTTACTGGCTTCATTTTTTGGCCTTGGCCTCGGTATAGGGCTGGGAGTACTGCTCGTCTCTTTCCTTGGACCGATTCTGGTCCGTTTTAACTTTCCTCTCAAATTGACGTTACAGCCGCATAGCCTGGTGATTGCCTACTGCCTCGGAGTGATCTTCACGTTCTTTTCGGTGGCAATCTCTTCGTGGCTGGTCAGCCGCATGACGGTGGTCGAAGCGATGCGCGATCTACCTGAGCAGGGGCAGCAGCGGCTTTCGCTCGGGGAGGTTTGCCTGCGCCTGTGGGAATTGGGGCGTGCGATAGGAAGGCGCTTCAGGTGGCGGCGAGTTCTTTTTGAACAGATTCCGGATGCGCTGGTCGAGCTGGTGCGTTCACTGATTTTGCTGGGTTTCTTGCCGCTGCTGGCCGGTTACTGGCTGTTGCAGCAGGGGTTGGAGCAGTTGCAGATCGTGTATTTCTCGCTGGGCTTGACGTTGATTGTTCTGGGCGTTGGGCTGCTGTTGAAGGCGGTTGTGGTGCAGGTTTTGAGGGTGATTGGGTGGTTGGTGGGTGCACGGAACAGGGGCGAGGGGGACGGGGCGACGCAAGCGTCCACACCCCACGTCCACACCACTCCCGCCCCTACGGGGACGAAGGGGGTTGCGGGCAGGTTGGGGGAGGGGGCGAAGCCGTGGGGAGGGTGGAAGGTAAATGCTCTATTGAATAAATTGTTTGTTACGGTGGTGGGGTTGGTGCTGGTGGCTTATTGGGCGCTGCCGTTCGATGTGCTGGTGTGGCTGGGGCTGCCGCGGTTCCAGGGCGGCATCGAGGTTTTCTTTATTGCCGGTGTGATGATGGTGCTGGGGCTGGTCTGGGTGCTGATTACCAACGCAGAGGTGATTGTTGGCCCGCTGGTGGCATTGTGTGCGAGGTTGCCTGGACTGTTCATTCTTTCGAGGCTGGCGTCGTCTTATCCTTTACAGCGCCGTTTCCGCACGGGTTTGAGCGTGGTTATGTTCAGCCTGGTGGTCTTCGCGATGACGGTTATGGCTGTGATTACGAATGCCATGCAGAATACCTATACCAATATCGATACGCAGACGGGCGGGTACGATATCCAGGCGGTAGCCTATTTCAAGCCGCTGCCGGATATACGTTCGGCTTTGTTACAGCATGGGATCAACCCCCATGTTTTCTCCTCGATCGGGGTTCAGACTTCGACGGCGGTAGGGGTGATTCAGTTGAGCAACGAGACGCCTTCATGGAGGCTTTACCCGGCGCAGGTTGTCAATGGAGCATTTCTGAATGGCCTTGGGCTGCACCTGTCGGCGCGTGCGCAGGGGTTCAGCAGTGATGATGCCGTGTGGCAGGCGCTGCAATCGCATCCCAACTACGCATTGATCGATAGCTCCGCGCTGCCTTATCGCCCGGATAGCGTGATTAACTCGCCAGTCTATGACCCGAATGCACCGTTACCGGCAGATGCGGGCATGCCAACACAGCCACCGGGTTTTAATACACCGTATACCTTTTCGCTCAGCGGTGTCTACCAGGGCGATACCACTTTTCCGGCGACGCCTGTGTGGGTGACGGGACTGCAGGCGCCTGGTGCCGACGGATCTATCACTCCATCGGTGGCGACACCGGCGATCAAGCTGACGATCATCGGGGTTGTCGATAACAGCGATAGCGCTCACTACGGGTTGTATATTCCACGCGGGGCTTACAGCGGGAGTAATGAGATCAAGCCAACGACACCCA
>VBHS01000156.1 GCA_005881295.1 Chloroflexota bacterium | reverse complement strand
TGGGAGCAAGTCGGGATTGCATGCCCGCCCGGCCGCTGTCTTCGTACAGAATGCGAAGGGATTTCAGAGCCAGATTACACTGTCAAAAAATGATAAGACGGCCAACGGGAAGTCTATCCTCTCCGTTCTCACCCTCGGTGCTGAGCAAGGCGACCAGGTCATTCTCAAGATCGATGGAGACGATGCTCAGTTCGCCATCGACAAGCTGGTGCCGCTGCTGGAGGGAGACCTGGGATGAAAGTTTTGCATGGAATACCGGCAGCGCCTGGACTGACCATCGGCATTGCGCATGTAATTCGTCCTGCGCCGCCTGTCGATGTCACGGCGCAGCGAACAACGGATCCGTCAATAGAGATTGCACGACTTGAAGGGGCGATTGGACAGGCGATTGGCCGTATGGATGCGTTACGTAGCACCGCAAGTGGCGTGACCGCTGATATACTCGAAGCACAGCGGGAGATGCTTGACGATCCCGAGTTAAAACAAGGGGCCGATGACCTGATTAGCTCCGGTTTCACTGCCGAGGCCGCAATCACGCGTGTCGCGGCCGACTACGCGGCACAACTAGCGGAGCTTCCCGACCAGTACCTGGCGGCTCGCGCGGATGATGTGCGTGAGGCCGGGAGACGTATCGTGGCGGAGCTGCAGGGGATATCGCTAGAGGTACGCCTCGATCACTCCGCGATTCTTGTCGCGCAGGACCTTGCTCCTGCCGAAACGGTTGGACTGGATCCCGCACTCCTACAGGCAGTGGTCACGGAGACGGGATCGGCGACGGGTCACCTGGCAATCGTGGCACAGGGAATTGGCATTCCTGCTGTGGTTGGCGTGGATGGTGCGCTTGCCCAGATTGACGAGGGCATGACGCTCATCGTTGATGGAGAGCGTGGGACGGTGACAATTGCTCCTGACGAGGTGAGCCTCACCGAGGTGGAGACGCGCCTGGCGGCAGCACAGCGTGACAAGAGGGATTTGGAGGTCTACCGGGACCGCCCGGGTATGACTGCTGACGGGGTCAGGATAGAGGTGTTTGCCAATATAGGATCGCTTGTCGAAGCGCGCAAAGCGGTCGAGATGGGAGCCGAGGGGGTCGGCCTGTTTCGCACGGAATTGATCGCTGCGCACGGTCTTCCATCAGAGGAGGCGCAGCGTGCGATCTATGAGGAGGTGGCTGCCGTCCTGCAGCGACCTCTAATTGTGCGAACCTTTGACATCGGAGGCGACAAACCAGTTCCAGGGCTGGATATACCGGCGGAAGCGAACCCCTTTCTAGGGTGGCGCGGCATCCGCCTGTCCCTCGACCGACCGGAAGAGGTCTTCCTGCCGCAGATACGCGCCCTCCTGCGCGCCGCCGCTACCCACGACCTGCGCATCATGTTGCCCATGGTGACCGTGCCACAAGAAGTGGAGGAGGCACGCACATGGATCGATCAGGCTATAAAAAGCCTGGAGCGCGAGGGACAACAAGTTCGCCGCGTCCCGGTTGGGATTATGGTCGAGACTCCTGCGGCAGCGGTGACACTCGATCGATTCAAGGGTCTGATAGACTTTGCCTCGATTGGGACGAATGACCTGGTACAGTACACGTATGCCGTCGACCGCACAAATACGCATGTGCGAGAACGCGCAAAGCCATTAGGAACGGCAACGCTGCGTCTCGTCGCGCAGATCTGCCGCCCGGGCATCCCGGTCGCCGTGTGCGGGCAACTGGCCGGCGATGCACATGCAATCCCGCTGCTGCTGGGGCTCGGTGTCCGTGAACTCTCTGTCGCCCCGGCACGAATCCTCGCGGTCAAACGTATTCTCTCCAGTATGACGCTCGCTGAGATGCAAGCGCGGGCACAACGAGCTTTAGAGGAGTCATGAATCGAGCATTGATGCGGCAGCGGTCAAGGAGAGGTTGCAGATACTGTTGCAGGTGAGAGGTATTTTATCGAGGTGAGTTATTGGATGTTGAATGATACTACGCCGGACATAGCGGCGCAGCCATTGCAAATACTGGTGGCAGCAAAGCTCTACGCACCCGAAGAGATAGCGGGACCAGTCGCTGTTGTGCTCGAGGGCGCAACGATCCGCGACATCTGGCGAAGAACAGATGCGGCCTCTGCCAGGCGGCGTTTAGCCGAGCAAATGCCAGGCTCAGTGGTGGAAGTAATTGATCTTGGCCCCTGGTGCCTGGCGCCTGGCTTTATTGATCTCCACATCCACGGTTATTGTGGACATGACGTGACCACTGGCTCGCAAGAGGATATAGAAGCGATTGCTCGTGAGCTTCCTCGAACCGGGGTGACATCTTTCTTTCCCACAATTGCGACAGTCGGCCGGTCGGAGACGGTAGAGCAGGTGCTGCGAGTCGTTGGTGCCGCGGAAAACCAGGTACATACTACGGCCGCCGAGATATTGGGCCTGCGCCTGGAAGGTCCATTTATTAGCCGGGCAAAGAAGGGGGCACAATTCGAGCCAGGGATCCGTCCGCCTGATGCTGCTGAAATGGAGGAACTGGCGGCAGCCGGTCGTGGCCGAGTCCGCATCGTTGATTACGCACCGGAAGAAGATGAGGAAGCTCGTTTCCTGGCAACGCTTGTCCAGCTTGGTATCCTGGCATGCATTGGCCACACGGATGCAACCTACGAACAGGCCATCAGAGCCATTAATGGGGGGGCTCGCCATTCGACGCATATCTTCAACGCCATGTCGGCGCTCGATCACCGTGCACCAGGGGTAACAGGAGCCCTGCTGACTGATCGCCGGGCCACGGTAGAGGTCATTGCCGATGGTATTCATGTGCATCCCGCGGTGATCAGGCTGGTCCTTGCTGCTCGCGGATCACGAGATGTCGCACTTGTTACCGATGCTGTAGCGCCAGCAGGGCTGCCTGAGGGGGATTACAACTTCGTGGGACGCAAGATCTCTGTGTGTTGTGGGGCAGTTCGAATGACCAACGGGTCACTCGCAGGGAGCATTCTGACGCTGGACCAGGCGGTGAGGAATATCATGACCTTTACTGGAGTTGGATGGTCTGAGGCAATCGGTATGGCAACGCACGTACCAGCCAGGATTGCCGGCGTTGCGCTTCGTAAAGGAAGCATTGCACCTGGGGCGGATGCCGACCTGGTGGCTCTGGACAACCTGGGTTTCGTGCAGCGTACGTGGGTGCGCGGCCTCCCGGCTTATCAGAGGGCACCCGATAGTGACAAAGAGACTGACGCGGACGATGCTGCTATCTTGAGGAATCGTATGTCTGAACAGATTAGACGCCATGCACAATAAGAATGTTGGAGACGGCCGAGCGATGGCGCGTACCTTTGATGGCCGAGTACTCAGGCGAGTCATACCAGATTTTAGCTTGCTCGACACTCGGAAACTCAATGATGACGATGCGCTTCGTCTTCCAGTCACCCTCTAACGTCTCAGGTTGACCGCCGCGCACCAGGAATTTTCCGCCGTACGACTTAAGAGTCGCTGCCGTTTGTTGCGCGTACTTCTGGTACTCGTCGGGGTCTGTGATTTCGATATCACCCACGATATAGCCTGCCATAATGACCTCCTAAACAATGTCCTGGAACCCTGGCTTGATTTGTTCGTATGGTATGGTAACGGGATAAGCATATAACAAGGAGAAAAAAGATGAGTGAGAAGAAATCACCATTCCGAAAAACGCTCACATGGGCTGCCGTTGCATATGGAGCGTTTACCACTCTTTCTGTCGTTGTTCCTATTGTCTTAGATAAGGTCTGGAATAAGTCAAATAAATCATAAATACATACATCAAAGTTGATAGAAAGCAGATGAAGCTCAAGCTGCTAGATCCTCTGGCAGGGAGGTCATGACTCTTCTCCAACGGTTTGTACTACTAACAGCCAGCTATTCCTCGCTGTCATCTTCATAAGCGATCGTGTCAATCAATTCTTCGGAGAGTGGTTTACGCGGCGTTTCCCCTTCTACTGCTGGCATGTCGATGTTCCATGTCTTTTCATGCAGTGTGACGATGGTTCTCACTTGCATTTGTATCTGCTCAGGCAACAGTTCCGAAACGACTGCCAGCACCGCAATTGTTGCTGCGTCTGCCTCAATGCGTTTCGTTACAATCTCGACAGGGGAGTCGATGACCTGCTCCATTCGCTTTATTACACCCTCCAAATGCTTGCGAACGTCTTCCTGTTTCCGCTCATCAATCTCATTGGCGTGCCGTCCTACATCGTAGGCGTCTGTTCTGGCTGTTCCTTCTGCCTCAGCCTCAGCTTTGAGCCAGCCGGGTGGCTTTTGCTGATGGTATCTGTCGTGAAACTGATCTAACTTTCGCGTTTGCTCTTCGTGTTCCTGGTAGTCGCTCATTTCTCGCTTTCTCACTTTCTTGCTCTGCTTTTGCTTGAGCACTGCCCTGGCCATCATGCGTATCGGACAGAATCTGTTTCGCTGTCAAGTGTAGCATATCCACCTGTCTGTGACTAGATGAAGGAAGAAGGTGCGTGGGAGGAGAAATCGCCTTGAAGTGAAACTGGTCGTTGATTGAGGCCATTGAAACTCAACGTACACCAGGTGAGATCATGGTGGCAGAGAAGAACAACCTACAATGTGTTACTTCTTTATAACGGCTTCCGAGAGTTCCTTGCCAGGGGAGAAGCGCACACGCTCTTTGGCGGGCACATCAATTGGCTGACGATCCCGTGGATTGACGCCTCTGCGTGCCGCACTCGTCCGCACCCTGAAGGAGCCAAAACCGACTAAACGCACTTCGTCTCCGTCTTGCAGGACTTCGCGGACAGTATCGATAGTCGCTTCCAAGACCTCACCGACCTGCTTCTGAGAGAGTTTGGTCTTTTGAGCCACGCGCCGTGAAAGTTCCTGCCGGCCAACCGTAGCTGGTGTCGCTTTCTCCGACTTCGCTTCCGTTTTCTTCTTCGTTGCCATAGATTGGATATCCTCCTTACAAACGAACAACCGTACGACGAACAACCCATCCCGCTTTTGAGCTCAAAGCGGTATATTGAGCCTGTAGAGCGGCATGACTACTTCTCTGCCATGAAGGAGTATAGCATGCACTTGTGCAAAATACAAGGGTATGAACTCCCTTTGGGACTTGCTCCACGCCATGAAGCAGCCTGAGGAGCCAATAGAGACCAGGCATACAGGTGAAAAAAACCTTGACAGGCGGCTCTATCTCAATGAAATAATGGTCGAAGCATTTCAAGCAAGAGGTCAGAAGCACCTAAAAACAAAGCAAGGCGGAGAACAGACCTCTGCCTTGCCTTTTGATTTTGTCTTGTTTTGGTGGTGAAACAATGTCTAGTGCGAGGTCTGGGTTCCCGAACGAGTCGGGGACCCTCCCTTTTATGACGGCGAGAGAAGCACGCGGGTGTTAGTTGCGGGCGACTCGAACTTTGTCATAGCAGGGGCTGCAATAGACGGGGCGGTCATTCTTGGGCAAGAATGGGACTTGCGTCTCGACACCGCACTCGGCACAAATGACCGTGTGCATTTCGCGTGGGGCGCGCTCGCCAGAACGTCCACCCGAGGCGGATGCGCTGCGGCGTGCCGCGCGGCAAGATGGACAACGACCAGGCAGATTCACCAGACCTTTTTGCTGGTAAAACTCTTGTTCACCTGCGGTGAATACGAAATCGTTTCCGCACTCACGGCACCTGAGGGTTTTGTCTTCGAAGTTCAACTAGGGACCTCCTTGTGATATGTTGGTATTCCTTCCATTTCAGGTCCATATCCTTGCAGATGTCACCAGTCGCCTACTCCCTTTACCAGCGAGGGATTGGACGGATAACCTGGACGAGCCATCAATATAGGAATCATGTGCGAGAAGTGCCACAGTTTTTCATTTACATTTCTCGCTAGAGTCTCCTGACTCTGTGATTGCGCCCTACATGTGTTGCGAGACCGACCGAGATAATCAAGGATACCGAAAGGAAGCATACACCATTCATTTGTGTTTTGCAAGAGATTTTGGGACTATTTGTTGTTTCTCTGGAGATTTATGGTTTTTTTATGTTTATTCTTTACATTGTGCGGAGTATTTGTATGGATAGTGCATATGCGTTGCTTGCGTAACGGGTTTTTCTGTGCTATCTTGCAGGCATCATTTATTACAAGAAACAGGAATATATGTCTTCAGGTTCATTTTCTTTTGCTATTGATGCGGAATGTTCTGATACGTGGGCACGGGCGGGCACAATCCACACGCCTCATGGTACTGTGCGCACGCCTATTTTTATGCCGGTAGGTACTCAGGCTACGGTGAAAAGTGTTTCACCGGAGGAGTTGCGAGCGGCGGGGACGCAGATTATTCTTGCGAATACCTATCACCTGATGTTGCGGCCTGGCTCGGAACTGGTTGCTTCGTTGGGTGGGCTTCACTCTTTTATGCATTGGGATGGCCCGATTTTGACGGATAGCGGCGGCTTTCAGGTGTTTAGTCTGGGCCACTTGCGCAAGCTGAGTGAAGAGGGGGCGGCTTTTAAGTCCCATCTCGACGGGTCGTCGCATGTGCTGACGCCGGAGAATGTTATGCACATAGAGGCCGAGCTCGGCGCGGATATCGTTCTACCGCTGGATATCTGTGCCGCTTATCCCTGTTCATTTCTTGAGGCGAAAGAGTCGATGGAGCGCACGCACCGCTGGGCCGAACGAGCGCTGATTGCCAAAGAGGAATATCGAGCGGAGCAGGCGCTTTTTGGTATTGTACAGGGGGCGTTTGATGCGGAGTTACGCAGGGAAAGCGCTAACTTTGTGGGGAGCCTGCCTTTCCCGGGCCTCTCGATCGGTGGTTTGTCGGTTGGTGAGCCTAAGCAGTTGATGTGGGAGATGTTGCACGAAGTCACGCTGGCCCTGCCACGAGAGAAGCCGCGCCACCTGTTGGGCGTCGGTTCACCGGAAGACTTTGTGGTCGGTGTCGGACTGGGCATGGATATGTTTGATTGTGTGCTGCCGACGCGTGTAGCGCGACATGGCGGACTATTTACGCCCTATGGACGTGTCAATATCAAATCCGCGCGCTTCCAAACTGAGCGCGGCCCCATTGAGAATGGCTGCGATTGTTATACGTGCCAGAATTATAGCGCTGCCTACGTGCATCACCTGGCGCGAACGAAGGAGCAGCTCTATTTTCGGCTAGGCACTATTCACAATATACGCTTTATGCTGCGCCTGGCCGGTCAGCTGCGCGGGACTATCATTGCTGGCACGTATGCAGCATTCCGTGACGATTTTATCGCGAGGTATCAGCCTGCCCCGGAAAAGGTGCGGGAGGAGCAGCGCGTAAAATGGAAGGCGGCAAG
>VBHS01000155.1 GCA_005881295.1 Chloroflexota bacterium | reverse complement strand
TACATCATACGCCAGCAAAAGCTTCATTGGTTCGAACTGTATGGCTTTCGATCCTCACGACCCCATCTGTTTCCGCAAGTCGTACGGGAAGAGGCAGGAGAAGGACACTCTAACACGTACAACCCTGATCACAAGGTTTCCGTATATACATATGGAAATGAGCAATGGTGACATCGAAAGAGGCACCATGCGAAGAGAGAAAACATTGTCGGTGGAGGAGCAAAGATATTTCCACGACAATGGTAATAAAAGTAATACATTAGGAAAGAAAGAAGGAATTCCCATGTTTTGGGGCTTTCACGGTTTATGGCTTCTGATGCCTTTGTTTCTACTAGGTAAATTCTTTTGGCTAATCATCCTGGGACTGCTAATCTGGGCCTTGATACGCCGGTTCAGTTCAAGGAGGCCATGGGCATACTACAGGCAGGAGCCTTTCTACAATCCAGGCATGCATCCTGGTACGCCGCCAACTCAACACTCGGCGATGGAGATCCTCCGGCAGCGTTATGCGCGTGGCGAGATCGATGCCACAACATTCGATCAGATGCGCGAGCGGCTGGAGTCTTCAAGTGGACCGAGCCAGCAATAGCATTCGTGCTTCCCAATGACCTCATCACTTCGCGTGAGAGGCATATCGAAAGCTTAAACACACGGCACATCCTCCCCTTCTTTAATAGGGGGAGGATGTGCCGCATTTTTTCAACGATGGTTACAGTAAGCCCATCTCTCTATAGATAAGCAGCAAGAGCGAAGCCACCTGAACCCACCCCGGCGACTATATCTTCATTTGCCAACCTCGAAGTACTGATCGATCAGCTCAAAATGTTCCGCGTCGTGCTCGCAGATTGAGGCAACGATTGTACAGAGCGGCTCAGTAATGTCTTCGTCCCACGGCGTACGCACTTCTTCCTTGAGTGTCTCGTCATCGAGCTCGTCGGCGACCACGTGAGTCAGGTGCATGTGGGTCTCTTCCCAGTAGTTGCGCACCTGCGGCAGTGAAAGCCCTTTATCCATTTCGCGCGCCTCTTCATTGCCCTCGTCCCCCGACAGCATAACGGGTGGCAGTGGCTGATCATGCGTATAGGCGACAATTAACATCCGTGTCGCCGCCTTATAATAGCTCATGTGTGACAGGAAATCTTTGACCGACCAACCTTCGGGCGTGAAAGGTATCTGTTGCTCCTCATCACTCAGCCGATTGATCAGCTTCAGATAGCGTTCGTGATCGTCCTGAAGGGAATCCAGAATATCTTGCTGCGTAGGTAACTGTGTTGCCAAACTCTATGCTCCTTTTCTTGTAATTTTCCAATACTACCCTTCACATCTGCTGACCGTAGGTAGACGCGGCAGCGTCGTTGCAGATGTGCTTTTTCAATTACAAGCTTCTGCCTCTATTTCGTCGCTCTGTATAGCCTCGAAGATTAACAGAGCCTTTTAGCAAGTAGAGTTTCTCCCCTCCGGTCGTATATTAACAGCATCTCTGAGCACATTATATGACTTTCAATGATTTCTGTCTCAGCTCACTTACGGTGATGAGCATTGAAAAAAATAATTTATATCGTGTATACTGGCTCAAGGATAAGTCCTGTATACAGTTTGCTTTCCAGATGTATAATTGTATCCACCTTTTCTGAAAAGCATCCTGTTGACAACATGGAGACCCGAGAACAGGAGAAAACCATGACTATCGACGCTGTAGACCCCCAGGGAGCGACGACGCATCCCATGACCGGCAAGGAATATCTGGAAAGCCTGCGTGATGGACGAGAGATTTGGATCTACGGAGAGCGCGTCAAAGACGTGACCACCCATCCAGGCTTCCGTAACACCGCTCGCATGATCGCTCGTTTATACGATGCTCTGCACAACCCTGCGTTGCAGGACGTCCTGACCACAGAGACTGACACCGGCTCAGGTGGTCGTACCCACAGGTATTTCAAGGCGCCAAAAAGCTGGGAAGAGCAGCTCGCAGCTCGCGACGCAATTGCCGCCTGGGCACGCCTGACGTACGGCTGGCTGGGCCGCTCACCTGACTATAAAGCCTCGTTCCTCGCCACGCTCGGCGCCAACGCCGAATTCTACCAGCCGTACGAGGCAAACGCGCGCGCGTGGTACAAAAAAGCGCAGGAGCGGGTACTATATCTCAACCACGCTATCATCCATCCCCCCGTTGACCGTGATCGCGGGATCCATGAACGAGCCGAGGTAACCGTCCATATCGAGAAAGAAACCGATGGCGGTATCTACGTCAGTGGCGCGAAGGTGGTTGCCACAGGCTCAGCGCTCACGAATGCCACGTTTGTGGCGCATCACGGACTGATCCCGGTGCAGGACCGCCGCTACGCCGTCGTCTTCATGGTGCCGATGAACACACCAGGTGTCAAGTTGATTTCACGTGCATCATACGAGAATACCGCGGCCGTGATGGGGAGCCCGTTCGACTACCCCCTGTCGAGTCGCCTCGACGAGAACGATGCCATATTTGTGCTCGACAACGCGTTCATCCCATGGGAGGACGTGTTCGTCTGTGGCGACATCGAAAGGGCCAACAACTTTTTCCCCAAGACCGGCTTCCTGCCACGAGCGCTCCTGCAAGGATGCACTCGCCTGGCCATCAAGCTTGAGTTTATCGCAGGGCTCGTGCTCAAGGCCGTTGAAGCGACCGGCACGAAGGATTACCGCGGCGTGCAGACTCGCGTTGGGGAAATCATTTCCTATCGCAACCTGTTCTGGAGCCTGACAGAGGCGATGGCGCGTAACGCTGAGCCGTGGACGAATGGGGCCGTTCTGCCCAATATGGAGGCAGCCTCGGCTTACCAGGTGTTTGGATCGACCTTCTACCCCATCGTTAAGAACCTCATCGAACAAACCCTGGCGAGCAGCATGATCTACCTCAACTCCAGTGCCGTCGACTTCAAGAATCCCGAACTCCGTCCATATCTTGATAAGTATGTCCGTGGCTCGAACGGGTACAGTGCAGAGGACCGCATCAAGCTGATGAAGTTGCTCTGGGACTCCATTGGCTCGGAGTTCGGCAGTCGCCACGAACTCTACGAAATCAATTATGCCGGTTCGACCGAAGAAAACCGCCTCATCGCACTCAATGTCGCCTCTGCTTCCGGGTTGAGCGACCGGATGAAGGGCCTTGCCGACACCTGCATGGCGGAGTATAACATTGACGGCTGGACTGCCCCTGATCTGATCAACCCTGTGGATGTGAATTACGTGCTGGCACAGTTGAACAAATAAGCGGGAGGCTTACTCCGACACCAATAAACCCCGCTTTAGCGCGGGGCGAGCGCAGCGAGGGATGCCAGTAGACCCCGCTTTAGCGCGGGGCGAGCGCAGCGAGGGATGCCAGGCTCTTTCTTGTCGGGGACCCACGTATCGCCGATCCTTTTTCTCAACCGGTGGCGCATTGGGTGAAAACATCTCGTTGCGCAGTTACATATGCTTTAAACTGTGCACGTGTAGACCCGCGATTTATCGAGGGGCGAGCGCAGCGAAGGAGGGCTGTCATATGGAGCAGCGCCCAGCAATTGATACTCAATTATTTCGTAAGACGCTCGGTCGTTTCGCCACCGGTGTGACCGTAATCACCATTGCTCACGAGGAACACGTACATGGTATGACCGCGAATGCCTTCATGTCGGTCTCGTTACATCCACCGTTGGTGTTGATCTCCGTCGGGCAAAATGCCCAGATGTACAATCTGCTTGCCCTTGACGCTCGCTTTGGCATCAGTATGCTCTCTGACGACCAGGAGGGGTTGAGCCGTCACTTTGGCGGTCGCCCAATGGACGGACTTGAGATCGCCTTTATCATGGAGAAGGGTGTCCCACTCCTGAAGGGGGCCATGGCTCACGTTGTTGCTCGCGTAGTAGACGTGCGTCAAGCAGGCGACCATACGCTCTTTCTTGGAGAGGTCGAGTACTTGCACGTTGGTCATGGCAGCCCATTGTTGTTCTATGCAGGCTCCTATGGGCAGATGACCAACCAGCATCCCGCAGAGATTTTAGGATGGATGGGTTTGTGAAGGTCAGAGCGCTCTTGAATCATGAGAGCTGCTCTAGCAAAAGATGTAGCAGAGCACACGAATTGTGATTGTTGGAGGTATAAGCGTTAATCTTCCTAAGAAAGGATAAGGAGATTCCTCATGCCTGTCGTGGATGTCAGAAGTATCTCGCACGTCGCTTTGAAGACGCGCAACGTAGAGCAACAAACATACTTTTATACTCAGATGGTGGGTCTTGGTGAGACAGAGCGCGATAACGCCGATCAGGTCTACCTGCGCTGCAATACAAACCACCACTCGGTTGTGCTCATTCCCTCCTCTGAGACAGGGTTCGACCACTATGCGCTCGACGTGGGCAGTCCAGCAGCTCTGGAGGCTGCCGCCGGGGCATTGTCAAAAGCTGGCATTCCCTTCAAAACAGAAGGGCCAGCTGAACTTGGCCAGGGAACTTCATTGCGTTTGCGCGACCCTGACGATTATGTCGTCGAGTTAATCGGCGAGATGGCGCAAGTCGCCCCAACCTATGGCCCACGGGCAGTCCAACCCCGCAAACTGGGCCACATCACCTTACTCGTGGATGATTGCAAACGCAGCGCTGAGTTCTATAGCGAGGTACTGGGCTTCCGCGTCTCCGACTGGGTAGATGATATCTTCCTCTGGATGCGCTGCAATCCTGATCATCATGGCCTGGCGTTTGCCAAAACTGGTACTATCAAGATGCATCATTTCGCCTTCGAGTTGAAGGACTTCTCCTACCTTGCCCGCCAGGCTGATCACCTCATGCACAATGGCTATGTACTGCTCTATGGCCCTGGTCGGCACGGCCCCGGAGAAAATCATTTTGAGTACTTTAGAGACCCCGAAAGCAACTTGATCGAATTCATGAGCAACATCCAGCAAATCTGGGATGATGCAACGTATGAACCCAAAGTCTGGGATTCGCAAAAAAGATGGGTAAACCTCTGGGGACCAGAAGGCCCTGCAGATTTTGTATAGGTTTGCTATGTGAAGGAACTACAGGTGAAAGAACTACAGCTTGACCATATAGACTCTCCTATTGGCACCATTCTAATCGTCGTTGATGGAGAGCAATTGTGTTCGCTTGACTTTGCGGACTACGAACAACGCATGATGACATTGCTCCTGCGCCGCTACGGACCAATCCGCCTGGCGCAGACAATCGACCCATGTGGCTTCAGCAGCTGCATTCGTGACTATTTCGCGGGTGACTATCGCTGCCTGGACGCGATTCCTGTAAGCACCGGTGGTACGGCCTTCCAGCAGCAGGTCTGGTCCACGTTACGCACCATTCCACCGGGAACGACGATCAACTATGGTGAAATTGCGGCGAAACTTGGCAAGCCTGCCGCGTACCGTGCCGTCGGTGGAGCGAACGCTCTCAATCCCATTCCAATTGTGTTGCCATGTCATCGTGTTATCGGCGCGGACACTTCCTTGACCGGCTACGGCGGAGGGATCGAGCGCAAGCGCTGGCTGTTGCAACACGAAGGCTATGTCATATAGCTACAAGATCATCATCTTTCATCTTGCCACCTCCGCCCATGACCGCCAGCCACCAGATGTAATGCGCGGGTTGAGACATATTCACGACGTTGCAAGCTGGCTGAGTGCACGACGCACAAAAACGGGCGTAACCTGTTTGCGATAATTGATCGTTAGATCGGCATTGTCCAGCGGCTTGGAGCCCCTGGAGGCAGCAACCGCCACCGCATCGATCAATTCAGGGCCGAGCGACCGACCAGTTGTGCGGCAGCCTCGCTCGCCTCCACCGGGTGAGATGCCACGGCTCCCAGTGTAATGCGCGCATCAGCTACCGTCCTGTCAGCAGCAAAGCGCAGCGCCACCGCTATCCCCAGCAGTGGGAAGTCGAACGAGCCTCGACGGCGCAATTTCAGGTAGGCACTGCGCCAGCCATCAGCCGGCGGTAAAATCACCTCGGTGAGTATTTCATCCGGCGCCTTCGTATAGGGGTCCATGCCATCGATCAAGACAGTGCACGCTCCACATTCTCCCAATTCGCAGCCATGCTTGTTGCCAGTCAAACCCATATCTTCACGCAGGACTTCAAGTAAGGTATGATGCGGAAAAACTGCCAGTTCGTGGCGCTCGCCATTCACATGCAAGGTGATGAGTTCGCGCATTGCAACCTCCTTTCGCGAAACCCCTATCTTCTTGCTCCCAGTGCCTGTGAAACCGCCACAACTTCAGCCCGCAATTGCTGGTGGGAACAGCATGACCAATTTCGGATAGGAAGTCAAGGAGTATTCCTGTTAGATGTCGTTCCTTTCTCATTGAAGAGCGAGAACGAAATTGAACGTTGCCAGTTGACCGTTGGATGTATTTTGCACATGCATAAGTAGCTCGGGGGAAAAGATGCCGTCGCTGTCGTTACGTGATTCTCCAGGAAAGTAGAGTTGTGTGGTGAGAACAGACTGGCCAGGAGCCTGGACTTTCACGTGAATATGGCGCGTTCGACCAGGGTATTCTCCAGGGACAATGGTTTCAAGGGAGTAGCGTCCCTGCTTATCTGTGTACTGGTGACCACGCAGCCTGAAGCCAGTGTTATCGTAATTCCCGTTACTATCTGCATGCCAGAAGTCCAGCCACGCATGAGCAATCGGCTTGCATTTAGTAGAGAACACGTATCCGGT
>VBHS01000451.1 GCA_005881295.1 Chloroflexota bacterium | reverse complement strand
GTCCCGATCCTCGCCTGGCAACAGTGCGCAATCCAATGGGAATTTCGAGCGCAAACGACCTACTTGATCTGCTTACCGGCCTTATTCCTCTGGTCTTGATAGCAACAATTATCGCCTGTATCGTCGCGGTTGTTCTTCGTTTCCGGCGGGCACGAGGGGAGGAACGGCAACAACTGAAATGGTTCGCCTACGGGATGACTCTGAGCATCCTCATGCTCATCGTTATCGTTATCCTGATATTTTCAAATGTGAATGGTGGTGCCTCTAGCACGCTCTTTTATCTTGCAGTGATCTGCATTCCGATCTCCGCAGGCATCGCCATGCTCAGATATCGCCTGTATGATATCGATGTGCTGATCAATCGCACGCTGGTCTATGGTCTGCTCACCGCGACTCTTCTGGGTACCTATCTCCTGCTGGTGTTCGGCGGGCAATACCTGCTGGCCAGCTTTTTCGGACCGAGCAATGCGGTGGTTCTTGTCGTCTCCACCTTGCTCGTCGCCGCATTGTTCCAACCCCTGCGCCAGCGCATGCAACAGCTGGTGGATCGACGGTTTTATCGCAGCAAGTATGACGCAGCCCGGGGCGTGGCACGCTTTAGTGAGTCGCTGCCAACACCGTTTCGTGAGGTTGATGCGTATTGGGCGCGATAAATCGGCCCCTACACTACGTTTGTTGGCCTCCAATGGGTAAATTATGTCTATTAGATTGGGTGAAAATATGGTATGGTATGGTGTGTGTTAATCTCTGATATATGTTGTTGGGAAAAGAATTATGGATGACGATAAAAGCGTTAAATTGCCGCCGCGAGGAAAAAAGGGTTGGCCCGGCAATGGGGGGGCGAATTCGCGAGCGCCGTTTGCTGACGGGGTAGAGCGGATGCCGACGATACCATTTCCACCCGTACGGAAGGTTAAGAGAAGCTGGCCTCTTTTTGTGCGAGTGATGATTATCGTTTTGCTGTTGCTGGTACTGGCGGGTGCGTTCTCGCTGGTCTATGGCTATTACTATGTGCAATCATCGGTTTCGACTTTCATTCATCCCGTGAGCCGCGGCCAGGACGAGCCTGGCAATGATGTGATCCCGTCGGATAGCAATGTGACGGGACAGTCGTGGAATATTTTGCTGCTGGGGAGCGACAACGATGGGAAGTATAATTTTCCCGCTTTGCTGACGCAGGTGATGATGGTTGTGCACGTGGACACGAACAATAACGCGGTGACGCTGCTTTCTATCCCGCGCGATTCGTGGGTGTATGTGCCGGAGGTGGGCGGGATGCATAAAATTGACCAGGCATTTTTACTGGGGGCATCTCCACGGAATAGTTTTGATGATGGTGTGCGGCTGGCGCGCATGACGGTTGAGAGGGATTATGGTATTACGATCGATCGCTACGCGTGGGTGGGGTTAGGTGGATTCTCGAAGGTGATCGATACGCTGGGCGGCCTGGATATCGATGTGGCGCACCCTATCGTTGATGATACGTATCCTGACGATACAGGGAAGAGCGCTAACGATCCCTACGCGTACAAACGGCTCTATATTGGGCCGGGACCACAGCATTTGAATGGGGAGGAGGCGCTGGAGTATGTGCGTTCGCGGCATGCTGACCTGGTGGGTGATATTGGACGCACGCAGCGACAACAGCAGGTGTTGCAGGCACTGAAGCAGAAGCTGAATGTGGGGAGTATACTGAGCAATTTGCAGCAACTCTTCAATGATTTGAAGGGGAGCGTGTATACTGATTTGAGCGAACAGGAGATAGTGGGCTTCGCGGGTTTTGGGCACGGCCTGCCAGCCGATGCTATCCAGCGTATTACGCTTGGACCGGGGCAAGGGGACCAGAATTACGGGGATTATCGCAATGTCTATGATCCTTCGGTGGGTTCTGATCAGTCTGTGGTGATTCCTAATTGTAATACTATTCAACCGTTGATCAATCGTATCTTCGGTTTAGCTTTTTTTGTGCAGAGTTGTAATGTTAATGGGTAGGATCGGGGAACTATATTGATCGAACTGCGAGAAGAAAACGCGTGTTATATGCAATTCGGGCATTATCGCCAATTTTCTGAGTTGAGGCATGGTATATTTACGAGATGGGGAGGGTATAGTAAGACGCCGTATGAGGGGCTGAATGCTTCGTTCAGTACGGGTGATACGCTTGAGAACGTGGTGCGCAATCGGCTGCTGGTATTGCAATCGTTAGGGATAGAGGCTTATCCTTGCGCGACACTGTGGCAAGTACACGGCGCGGAGGTTGCGACGCTTGAAACGGAGAGCGTAGTGTGGGATGACTGGCGGGATGATTGGCCACACCGCTCGTATTGGGTGGGAGAACAAGAGCTGGTGTGGACGATCAAAGCGAGACGGAAGGCGGACGCGCTGATTACGAGACAACGGGGGGTGACGCTGGCGCTTTCTTTCGCTGATTGCACCCCGGTGCTGTTTTATGATCCTGTGCAGGGGGCTATAGGGATGGCGCACGGGGGATGGCGCGGCACGGCGCGCGGTATTGCGCTGGCCACGGTGGAGGCGATGAGCGAACAGTTTGGTAGCAGGCCCGAGAATATCTACGCGGGCATAGCTCCGTCGATTGGCGCGTGTTGTTTGCTGCCGGAACATATCGAAATGCCGGGAATATGCACAGGGTGCAGTACCGATCTGTTTTTCTCGCACCGTATAGAGCAGGGGAAGACGGGGCGGTTTCCGGTGGTTATGGCTTTACGGCAGATGTAGTAAAGGAGAATTGAATGACAAGCGAACCATCCAAAGGGGACAATGTTTATTTTAATAATCCAGAGAGCGGTGCAGAAATGGCCCGCCTGATCGATCAAGATCGCTACATCACAGAAGGTATGGGTGGACTTCTCGCCGAGCGCTCAAACGATTTCTCCGGCATTCATCGCATTCTCGACATGGCCTGTGGACCCGGAGGCTGGGCGCTGGAGATTGCATATACTCATCCTGAGATCGAGGTTGTGGGCTTCGACATTAGCCAGGCAATGATCGACTATGCACGGGCTCGAGCGCGGGTGCAAGGCCTGGACAACGCAAGTTTCCGGGTGATGGATATGCAAAAGCCGCTGGATTTTCCCGATGACTCCTTCGATCTCGTCAATGGTCGATTTGTCTTATTCATTCCCACAAGCTTTATACCGGCGTTCCTGAAAGAGTGTATGCGCATAACTCGACCTGGAGGCACCATTCGCTTAACGGAAAGCGAGTGGACGGCCCCGAGTACCAGCCCCGCGATGGAACAAATGCTTGGGTTGATCGGTCGCGCGCTGAAGAGAGTTGGACAAAGCTTTTCTCCGAGTGGAAAACTGGTCGGCATTACCCCGATGTTGCGTTCGCTTCTCAAGGATGCAGGTTGCACCAATGTCCAGCACATAGCGCACGTGATCGATTATTCTTCAGGGGAACCAGTACATGACGCGTTTTGCAAAGATTTTGCCACCGTCTATCGATTGATGCAGCCTTTTCTGATTGGTGTGGGAGTCACGACGCAAGAGGAGGTGGATCGTCTTCAACGGCAGATGGAGGCGGAAATGATGCGAGATGACTTCCGTGCCATCATGTTCATACTCACCGCGTGGGGCACGAAGCCGTAGGGGCGGGAGCGGTGCTTTCACGGGGAGGTATTGTGTGATGTCGCCTGGGAAGCCCCTACGGATGTGACGATCGGCCCCCAAAATACCTACCCCTGAAAACGGGGGACGCTTGCGTCGCCCTGGCGGGAGGGGAACGCGTACACAGCAACAGGACGAGGGCGGCGCAACAGCACAAGGCGTCCCCACCCTACACAGCCCTTCCCCCGCCCCTACGGGAACGAAGCCGCTTCCGAAGGGACATCACAAAAAACCTACCCATGTAAAACCGCCCTC
>VBHS01000154.1 GCA_005881295.1 Chloroflexota bacterium | reverse complement strand
GAGGCTGGCAGAAGCAATGGAACAGACGGAAGAGCACAGCGAATCGGCGAAAAACAGGCAGGAGAAGGTGCAGCAGACGGCTGAGGCGAAGGCGCATCATTATGATGCAAGCAAATATGAACGACCTTCGGTAACGGTGGACGTGGTTATGATGAGCCTGCGGCGGCGAGACTTGCAGGTATTGCTGATCAAGCGCCGTTCCTGGCCGTACGAAGGAATGTGGGCGATCCCGGGCGGCTTTGTGAATATAGATGAATCTTTGGAGACGGCAGCCAAACGCGAACTGCAAGAGGAGACAGGTGTTCAGGATGTCTATTTGGAGCAGCTATATACGTTTGGCGATCCAGGACGAGATCCTCGCACCCGCGTGATTACCGTTGTATACTTCGCGCTATTGGACTCTGAACGGCTGCAGGTCAAGGCTGCCGACGATGCCGCCGATGTGGGTTGGTTTTCAGTATATGATCTGCCTTCGCTCGCTTTTGACCACGAGAAGATCCTGCACTACTCGCTGGAACGCCTGCGGGGAAAACTGGACTACACAACGATTGCCTTCAGCCTGTTACCTGACCAATTCACGCTGCGAGAATTGCAGCGCGTTTATGAGATAATTCTACACAAGCGCCTGGACAAACGGAATTTTCGTAAGAAGATACTCTCGACGGGTATCCTGGAGGATACAGGCGCGAAGAAGATGGAGGGGACACACCGACCTGCCCGCCTCTATCGATTTAATCCCGCGGCAGAGGCTAAATTATAGGGTACCTGTGGTGGGCAGTGTAAACGAAAACGTCGAACCTTCTCCTTTTATGCCGCTGCTCTCGATACTGACAGTGCCATGCATAGCCACCACCAGTTGCCGGGTAATGGACAGGCCGAGTCCGCTGCCTCGTGTGGTGCCATGCATATCGCGCTCCAGGCGGACAAAGCGTTCGAAAATTTCCTCCTGTTTGTCGGGAGGAACGCCAAAGCCATGATCCATGATGTTGACGCGTACCATGGCTGGCTCCTGCTCCTCGACGGTCGCGGTTATGCAGATGGGTGTTTCCCGTGGGGAGTAGCGCAGGGCATTGGCAAAGAGATTGCGAAGAACCTGCTTCAGGCGCGTCTCGTCGGCCCAGACGACGATAGAATCGGCAATGTTGACGGTGACCTGGCGCTGCTCCTGGAGAATGATCGGTTCAAACAGATCGATAATGGCTGTACAGATCTCTTTGAGTGCAAGCGATCTGTTGATCAGCGAGGAAGCCTCGAACTGGATGCGGCTGGCATCCATGATGTTGGCCTGGAGGAGTACCAGTTCATCACAGGCGCGGCGCGCTTTATTGAGAAATTCCCCGCGCGTTTTTGCGTCGAAATGCTCCATCTCGCCCAGCAGTTCCAGGTAGCCCTGCACGATGGTCAGTGGTGTACGCAATTCATGGCTGGCAGTGGTCAAGAAAGCGTCTTTAAGATGATCGAGCTCACTCATTTTCGCGTACGCCTGGCGCAATTCAGTGTACATGCGAGCGTTCTCGCGCGCAGCGGCTGTCTGCTCGTTCAGGTTACTCAGCAAGCGTGGATAGGCCGAGCCAACCAGGCCGATAACCAGCGAAAGAACTGTGCAGACGCCGACATAGAGCGTCCACTCGGAGTTGGAAAGGAGTTTGGTATCCCAGGAGGAAGTAAGGGTTGCCCATATACCAAGTATGCTTGCTGCTGCGCCCAGGATGCAACAGAAGTACAATATCCAGGTGGGGGCAATGAGTTGTTCGGGTCTTTTCGCAAGAAGCGAGCGGAAACGGTACAAGAGAACAGGAAGATCGAAGAAGAGGAATAGCATAGAGATGCACCAGATAACGCTGGTGGTGGCCTGAAAGACATTATAGACCTGGGCAGAGAAGGTAGCGCCTTCGCCTAAATAGAGGAGTGGTCCCAGGAAGTAAGTGAAGAGCGCGATGGCAAAGGCAAGCGCTGTCTGTACCAGAATTGCCTGAGCGGGCGCGTGATGTCGATTTACCTCCGCGATGTTCGTTGGGAGGCGGTGATCGAGCGCCGAGACAAATAAAATACGGGCGAAGGTGACATTATACATGACAGAGGCCAGCGCAAAGAAGGTCATAAAGGTGAATGATACCGCGATAACCACAGGAGCGCCAAATACGAGGCCAACCGCTGTGAGAGTCGAATAGGACCTGCTTGCCTCACTTTGAGGTACAACAACCATGACGCCAAATGTGCCGAAAATATAGGCAAGCAATACGATGAGCGCCCCCCAGCGGAGGAAGAAGTTAGAGGCATCGGGCCGTTTCGTTTCAGCTGACATATTCAGGGGCACTTCAACACCGAGCAAAGCCAGGACGATCACGCCGTATAAGACGATGTGAGGGGTGCCAACATTCGCTTGATTGATAGTAAGAGGAACCTGAGCATGATGGCCGCTGGTTAACCATACCACGCCAGCAAGGCCAACCATGAAAATGCCGAGGATGTAGAGAGCAACCACCACTTTGGCTATCTTCATGATCTGAGGAAGGGAAAATGTAGAAAGCCATCCCCCCAGGAGAAACACGCCTAGCACGATGATGCCCTGTTGCCATGGCGCTAACAGCCAGTTCGCGTTGGGGCCAGCAAGTTGTGCGCCGATGCCCTGGATCAAGGTGATGATGGTATCGGCTGCCGCAAGCAAGACCAGGACGGCGGGGAACCAGGCACAAAATGCGGCGAAGAAGCCCCATAGTGGCCCCAGTGCGCGATGGGTCCAAACGTAAATGGCGCCATCGGCCGGTAGAAAGCGATTGAGTTGCCCGCAGGCAATCGCTCCTGGAACGAGAAAGGTTAAGGTGCCAATGACCCAGTAGAGATAGGTAGCAGCTCCTGCGCCCTGTGTTGCCTGCACGACTGAGGAATTGGGAATGAAGAGGACAATGGCAATGAAGATGACGAACATGTCTACTCGTGAAAGGGTACGTGGTAGCAATTCACCTGTACGTTGCTCAGAACGTAATGGCTCTCCGATGATATTCTGTAGTGCGGTCGGCGTGTACTGACTCTCAAGCTTCTGCATGCCGTGTCTCGCTTTAAAAATATAGATAACTGGCAGGGGAAATTGTGTATCGCGTAGCTGTAGTATACCAGTTTCGTGCAAGGAGGTAAATATGTAACCTTGCTTATGATTTATCGTGGAACTTCCAGCAGGTCCAGTAGTTCTGTGAGCGAATGGACGAGCAGGCAGTCTACATTGCTTTCATCCAAATGCCTGTCCCTATCAAGCAAGACTGGTGTGATGCCGACCGAGCGGGCGCCCAGAACATCGTGTATGTAGGAATCTCCTATGTGCAGGGTGTAGTCGGCGATGCTATTAGCTCGTTGTAGTGCCAGCTCATAGAGCATGGGCGATGGTTTGGCATGACGAGTTACGGCGGAGATGAGCAAGCAATCAAAGTAAGGGGTGAGGTGTAACTTTCGGAGAATAGGGCCCAGTGAGATGCCCCAATCGGAGATGACGCCGAGCGTATAGTTACCGCGACTGCGCAGCGCTTCTAAGGTTGGTATTACATCGGGATAGAGTTGCCAGCTGGTATGCTTGTCAAATTCTTCGTTGATACCTAGCGCGAGCTGGTAGAGCCGATGCTCATCGTGTTCTTCAATAAAGGGGCGTAGCAGGTTCATGTAGTAGCCGATCCAAAACTCTGAAATGGCCTCTTCGCTGCCCCAGGTATGGCGGTTGAGGCGCATATGGCGCAGGTAATAGTCCTGGGCCTCGGTCATGCGCTGTTTCACTTCGTCAATGTGGATGTGTAGATTGAGCCGCTGGCAGACCTGCTGGCAAATTTCAGCTGTCGATGGGTTGGGACGTATGAGGGTAAATCCAGCATCAAAAAAGACAGTGCGAATAGATTGTGGCTGTTCAAAGGGCATGATCACCTCTATCATGAGCCATCCCGAAATGTACCCCCGCCCCTACGGGTTTGGCGATCTCTACCCTGAGAGCCCCACTTCAGCAAAAATTCGGGATGGCTCATGTATTATCTCGTATAGACGGCATCGGCGGCGGCCAGCGCTGCGCCAGCCTGAGGGGTTAAGCCGCTGCGTGGCAATATGTGTTCAAGCGCCGCCAGTACAGTATCAACATTCTTGCGACAAGAATTGTAACCCATCAGGCCAATACGAATCAAACGGCCTTTGAGTGGGCCAAAGCCACCACCAATTTCGATATTATACTCGTCGAGCAGTCCGTTGCGGATGGCAAGCTCATCAACGCCTTCTGGCAGGCTCACGGCCGTCAGGACCGAAAGGGCATAGCCGGGTCTGGTGAGAAGCTTCAGGCCCATTGCCTCGATCCCTGCTTTGAGGGCATCTCCGTTAAGCTGGTGGCGCGCCCAGCGCGCTTCCAACCCTTCCTCCATAGCGATACATACGGCCTCTCGCAGGCCATAGACGAGGTTACTGCAAGCGGTATGGTGGTAGTTATGGTCACCATTCCAATAGCGATGCAGGTATTGGAGATCGAAGTAATAACTCTGCACGGGCCGCTTGCGATTCTTGATCACCTGGACCGCGCGCTCATTGAGGGTCACCGGGGCCAGACCTGGCAGAGCGCCGATACTCTTCTGGCTCCCGGCATAGCAGGCATCGATCTTCATCTCATCCACATTCATGGGGACGCCACCGAGGCCGCAGACCGCATCCACCACGAAAAGCGCGCCATGCGCGTGGGTGACGCGCTCCAGCTCCGCCAATGGTTGCAAGAGCCCCGTGGAGGTTTCCGCAATGGCGGTAGCAAATATTTTGGCCTCGGGATGATCTTTAAATGCCTGCTCGAGGACATCCGCTTCCAGGGGCGCACCCAGTTCTGTCTCCAGGTTAACGACATTGGCCCCGGCACGCTGCGAAATCTCAACAATCTGGCCGCTAAAAAAACCGAGACTGCCGGATATAATAGTGTCACCCTCTTCGAGAAGGTTACACAAAACAGCCTCGGCACCAGAAAAACCTGAGCCGGAGACGCAGAGAGTCATCTCGTTCTTCGTCTGAAACATCCAGCGCAGCAAGTGTGCGGTATCTTCAAGGATAGCGAAAAATTCTGGATCGAGGTGGCCAAGCTGCGGCGACAAAGTGATGCGCAGGACGCGCGGGTCTACATTGCATGGGCCAGGGCCGAGCAGTAACCTGTAAGAAGGATTCAGTTCAGGGATTGTATCCTGCTGAATTTTCAGATGGCCTGCTGCCAGTTGTGTCATGAGATTCCCTACCTTTCAATAGGGGCGCGAATCGTTGCGCGCCCGATTAAGCAATGGCCCTGAACACAGTCGTTTCGCGAACGGCCCACTCTATTTCACCTTTACCTCTTCTTCAAACAAATGCTGGAGTTTGTCCGCTTGATCGGCTGTGATCAAGTTGTCAATGAATTCGTCGAGCTCACCGTTGAGCACGCCGGGTAGATTATGACGCGATAGGCCGATGCGGTGATCGGTCACGCGGTCTTGTGGAAAATTATAGGTACGAATTTTTTCGCTGCGATCGCCTGTCTGCACCTGAGAACGCCGTGATTTGCTCAGTTCTGCCTGGCGCTGCGCCTCCTGCAAATCCCAGAGGCGTGCCTTGAGGACGGTCAGAGCTTTCAGCTTATTTTTCAGTTGCGACTTCTCATCCTGACACGTGACAACGAGACCGGTCGGCAGATGGGTAATGCGCACCGCAGAGTCAGTAGTGTTCACGCTCTGACCACCATGGCCGGTGGAGCGATAGACATCTACACGGATGTCACTCTCTTTGATGTCGATTTCAATATCGTCATCGGCCTCGGGCAGGACAATCACTTTGGCCGTTGAGGTATGAATACGTCCATTGGCCTCGGTAACGGGTACACGCTGGACGCGGTGCGTACCACCTTCGTACTTCAGGCGTTGATATGCTCCCTTGCCTTTAACGACGAAGGTAATATCTTTGATACCCCCCTGTCCCGTCTCATTGATATCCAGGATTTCGATTTTCCAACGTTTACTCTCCGCGTAGCGTGTGTACATGCGAAAGAGTTCTCCAGCGAAAAGCGCTGCCTCGTCTCCACCTGCTCCGGCCTGGATGGTAACAATGGCATTTTTATCATCCATGATATCTTTAGGGAGGAGCAATATTTTCACCTCCTCGAGCAGCTTTTCTCTGCGTGCTTTGAGGCGTTCTAACTCTTCAAAGGCCAGGTCGCGCATCTCCAGGTCGTCGCTCTCGAACATCTCCTGGGCTTCCGCGATCTGTCTGTCGTTATCCACGATCTCGTGATATTTGTTGACGACCTCTTCAAGCTCCGCGTGTTCGCGCCCATACCGCTGGAGCATTGAGATATCGTCGAGTATCTCTGGCTGTGCCATCAACGCGTTGAGTTCTTCATAGCGTTGTGCCAGGCTGGCAAGTTTGTCCATTAAATCCATATGTGTAAGTCCCCCCGGGTTCTTCTCTTCCTCTCGTCAAGATGGCTGTCAACGCATAAAAAAATTGTTAGAGATGCCGAAATGGACGAAATGTAATAAATTATGAAAAGAATTAAGTATAGCTTTGTGTTACTTCTTGATTAAAACGTGTGGAGGCATGAGGATATTCCGCTAACCGGCGGCAAGCAGGTAGCGCTCGACAGTTGCGTGTAGATAGTAAATGATGGGCTGTGTTTCTGTCCTCATGTCCTTTATTATAGCACGTTTGAGCAGGCTATAAAAGTTGTGGAAGAAGTGAACGGGGACATCACTACCTCTCAAATGGTTCTTGGATACAGATATCAGGCAGCGAATGGATGTATTTTGAAACCAGGAGCCGCGTTGAAGCGTGCTCTAGTGTAGTTGTCATCTAACTGTAACGCGACAACCAGGAAAACAGAGAAGGAGAAGCGTG
>VBHS01000153.1 GCA_005881295.1 Chloroflexota bacterium | reverse complement strand
GGTTTTGCGCATTTTTAAGGCAAGAAACAGAACGAATAGCTACCTCCTGTGTTTGCATGCCGACGTGGATTGCTCTCTAGTCTAGCACCTGTTGCTTAGATTTCCCAAGACGCGCTCAGCACACATTTTTGTGATGGTATAAGCTTGAAAACCGCATGACATATGCTATAATTAGTCTCAAGTGCACTCCTAACATCATAATACTGTGTTTGAGTACATCACTCCTAAATAGAAGAAAGGGGGTATGCCAAACTACGCCTCGACTTGATCACTTTTATCCAGATTTATTATATCGCTTTATAGCAGCTCTATTCGGCTATTCGCCTACCTACCAGGCGAGCATGAAGCCATCCACAACGGCTTGTGGAATGACATATCCTACCTAATCAGCAGGCATAGGCGCCTGCGGCAAGCAGATGCAAGGTCTCGACATAACTTTTGACCGGTTTGCACAAAGAAAAGTACATTGTATTGCTAGTCTTTTCATGAAAGGTGGGACACTTAATGGCCCAAATCGCAAGAGAACGCACAGAAGCCACGGCAGCAGTAGCCAATCCCGCTCCTCTTGGCCTTAGCGCCTTTGCACTTACTACATTTGTCCTCAGCAGCTCCAATGCAGGTTTCTTCAAGGTGAACGCGATCGTTATCGGCCTCGCCTTTTTCTATGGTGGTCTTGTCCAACTCCTCGCAGGTTTGCAGGAGTTTAAGGCCGGTAATACTTTTGGCGCTACAGCCTTCTGCTCTTATGGAGGTTGTATTCGCAGTCCTTTTCCTGACTTTCCTCTCACTGGCAATTGGTGAGCTTGGTGGCGGCTCCATCTTCGGTACCATCGGCGGCTGGCTTGGCATTCTTACAGCATTAATAGCGTGGTATACGGCGCTGGCTGGTCTCCTTGGTAGGACAGGTATTTTCTCCCTACCCGTAGGAGCAAGAACGTAATCACCATCCAGGTCTCACGAGAGAGACTCCATTGCTTTGACCTCGGACAGGGCAATGGAGTCTTTCTCTTTTCTAGTTTTCGCATACTTGACCATTCACCAGAGCTACGCTATAGTGAATGAACACTCCTAATAATCTATAATAAGGAATGTATATCAATGCCTTATGGTTTGAAGAGAGGGAAGATGACAACAACAAGCGAGGCAATACATATGGCCGAAGCGACACCAAGAGATCTCCATGAATATCTCACAACATTTATTAAACAAGCAGTAGCCACATATCTCGCGCAAGAGCAGATAGCTTTTGATATTGAACAGTTACCGATCGACCTCCGTTTTTCGGCGCAGGCAAGCTTTGGTGACTACTCGATGCCTGTAATGCCATGGGGGAGTAAGAATAAACTGGCCCGTAAACCGCTTCTCATAGCCGAGGCGCTGGCCGCGATACTGCGAGATATGCAGATCCCGGCCATGCAAGAGATCACCGTCACCGCGCCTGGCTTCCTCAATTTTCGCCTGAATCGCCCATTTATCGGTCAGGTCATCATTGAGCGCGTTTTAGATGCGGGCGCCGATTTTGGGCAGAGTGATACAGGCATAGGCACGAAATACGTCGTTGAGCATACCAATATCAATAGCAATAAAGCCGCCCATGTCGGCCACCTGCGTAATGCGAGTATTGGCGATACCGTTGTACGCATGCTGCGCTCGCAGGGCTACACGGTCGAGGCGCAGAACTACATCGACGATTCGGGCGTGCAGGTCGCTGATGTCGTGGTGGGTTTCATCCTGTTGCAACAGGGCGCGTTAGAACTCCCCGGTGGCAATGAGCGGTTGCCTGGTGAGACCTTTGACTACTACTGTTCGCGAGTCTATGTCGCGGTAGGCAAAGCCTTTGAGGAAGCCGAGGCAGTGAAAGAGAGCCAGCCCGAGAAACTGGCTAAACTCAACGAACTGCGCAAGTCTGTGCTTCGTGCGATCGAACATGCAGGCGAGCTGGAGGCCGGATCCGACTATGCATTGTTGGCGGCTGACATTTCCCACCAGATTGTCCACGCGCACCTGGCAACGATGGCCCGCCTGAATGTCTCCTATGACTTGTTGACGTGGGAGTCGGTCGTGTTGCGCTCCGGACTGTGGCAACGCGTCTTCGCCATGTTGAGAGATAAAGGACTACTGGAAAAACCTGAGACAGGCAAGGCAGCCGGGTGCTGGGTATTGCCCTTTGGTGAAGGGGATACGCAGACGGAAGAGGGTGACCGCTCAAGCGATAAGATTCTCGTCAGGAGCGACGGCACAGCGACCTACACCGCTAAGGATATTGCCTACCAGCTCTGGAAATTCGGCCTTACGGACGACCCACAGATAGGAGTTCAGTTCGAATTTGCCCCCTGGGGACGGCAGCACGATGGGCGCTTGCTGTGGACGATGCGCATTCCGCAGCACCAGAACACAGGTGAAGTTGGTGACAAAGTTGACCCCAGGCGTTTTGGTCATGCCAGGCGCGTCATTAATGTCATCGATGTACGTCAATCATATCTGCAACAGGTGCTCTACGAGAGCCTGCGCAGGCTGGGGTTTACGGAGCAAGCGGACAACTCGATACACCTTGCCTACGAAGTGGTTACCCTCTCGGCCGCCACAGCGGCACGGCTGGGAGTAGACACCTCTGATGGACGCGACTTCTATGCTATGAGTGGTCGTAAAGGCATCGAGATTAAAGCCGATGACTTGATCAATTCCGCTATCGAGCGCATGCTGGAGATTAAACCAGAATTACCGCCGGAAATAGCAGCCGTCGCGGCAGCCTCCGCTATCCGCTACTTTATGGTACGCTATAATTTGCAGCAGGTTATCGCGCTGGATATGGACGAGGCGCTGCGCGCTAATGGAGACACCGGTGTTTATCTCCAATACGCCTACGCGAGGGCTAATAGCATTCTGCGCAAACTGGATACCTCGGGTTACAAGGTACCTGAAACGTTGGAGACGCTCCCTGAACAGCTTGAGCAGAGCGAGTGGGAACTGCTGCTCCACATCGACGCCTACCCACGCAGCCTGGCAGAGGCCAGCGCGAGATTCGCACCAAACATGCTTGCCACCTATATCTACGATTTAGCCTCGCACTTTAGCGACTTTTATGAGCACACACCGCCCATACTCAAGGAGACGGACGAGCGCGTAAAGGCATTCCGCGCCTTACTGGTCAGCGCCACCGTACAGACAATGGCCAATGCGCTCAGGGTGCTTGGCTTTATCCCGTTGGAAAGCATGTGAGTAGAAAAGAGGACATATGCCAACAAAAAAGAACCTGCGCTTCGGTATAAAAACTGCGCAACAAAACACTTCTTATGAAGCTATACTCCGCGTCTGGACGGAAGCGGATAGCATTCCAAGCATCGAACACGCCTGGGCCTTTGACCACTTCATTCCGCTCGGCCCCGATCCCACCGGTCCGCAGTTGGAGGGCTGGACGTTACTCGCTGCATTAGCTGCTCGCACCGAACGACTGCGCCTTGGATTGATGGTGACCGGCAATACCTACCGCTATCCTGCTGTCCTTGCCAACATGGCTACTACCGTCGATATTATTTCAAATGGCCGTCTAGACTTCGGTATTGGAGCGGGATGGAATGAACTAGAACATCAAATGTATGGTATTCCGCTCTATACAACAGGAGAGCGCATTCGCCGATTAGGTGAGGCGTGTGAAGTGATCAAACTGCTATGGACGGAAACAGTGGCCAATTTTAACGGCAAATACTATCAACTCAAGGATGCACGTTGCGAACCAAAACCTGTCCAGAAGCCTTATCCACCATTTGTGATCGGGGGCAGCGGCGAGCAGTTGACACTGCGTATAGTAGCGCAATATGCAAGTGTCTGGAACTTCGTCGGTGGCTCCGTTGATACGTTCCGTCACAAAAATGAAGTACTTGATGGGCATTGTGCCGCTATTGGACGCGACCCCAAAACCATCGAACGTTCAATTCAGGTGAGGGTGAACTACAATAATCTAAGCGAAACAAGTGATGGCATACGACCCTTTATTGAGGAAGGTGCAACACATCTCATTCTGAACCTGACAGCTCCTTATCCCGACAATATCGTTCACAGGCTGGCAGAAGAGATCGTTGCACCATTAAAAGCGGAATTTGAAGGACGGTAGAGAGTCAATGCTGCTAGCAGACAATGTTCGGAAATAAGTATGGAAAAACTTTTCGTCGAGAAATCAATCAAGATAAATACTCCTGCTTCCAGGGTCTGGGATGTGCTTACCAAGCCCGAATTTACAGACCAGTGGGCGCTTGAGTTTTCCAGCGGCGCCGAGTTTCACATCGAGTCGGATTGGAAACTCGGTAGCCCGGTACTCTGGAAGGGTCAAGACGGCAGCATGATTGTCCAGGGGAATGTGACCGCGCTTGAGCCGAATAAATTTCTTCGCTTTACTGTATTCGACGTTCGTGGGGAAAAGCCGCCCGTAACAGAAGAAGACGGCATAACCTACGAACTAACAGAGCAAAACGGCGAGACGATGCTCCGGCTCTCACAAGGTGATTTTTCTGTTATGGCTGAAGGGGAAAAATACCACCGCCTGAGCGCAGAGGTTTGGGATCGAGTCTTGCCGAAAGTAAAAGAATTGGCTGAGAAATAGAGATGGCGGACAGCGAGACAGAGCCATAAATAACTACAAAGCTGCACCAACAATCTCCCCTATATCCTCTACTCCCTCTCTCCGTAAAAACTCCTCGATCCCCTCAATAATTTCAACTCCTGCATGAGGATTGACAAAGTTGACCGTGCCAATCTGGATCGCTGAGGCACCGGCCATGATAAACTCAAGCGCGTCCTTCGTATTCGTTATACCGCCGATGCCGATGATTGGCACGTGAGGATGGGATGAACGCAGTTCACGTGCTACCTCGTAAACCATATGCAGCGCAATGGGCTTTACGGCCGGTCCCGAAAGTCCTCCGGTCCCGTTTGCTAACACTGGCTGGCGCGTCTCGATATCTATAAGCATCCCTGTAATCGTGTTGATGAGGGAGATAGCGTCGGCCCCTGCTGAGGCGGCAGCCAGTGCTGTTGGACGCGCATCCCCGCTGTTGGGCGAGAGTTTTACGATCAGGGGAAGCGTAGTAACGCGGCGCACCGCGGCAGTAACGCCCGCGACCGCCTCAGCGCTGGCACCGAAGACGGCTCCCCCCTCCAGCACGTTGGGACAGGAGACATTTACTTCAATTCCGGCCACTCCCGCAACGCCTTCGAGGGTCTCTGCCAGTTGGGCAAATTCGCTGGTGGTCTCACCAGCAATGTTGACGATAACCGGGACCTGCCATGTCTCCCATATAGAAGCATACCTTTTGATGACTGTACGAACACCTGGATTTTGTAGACCAATAGCATTTAGCATACCGGACGAGGTCTCTACTGTACGCGGTTGGGCATTGCCGCTGCGGGCGTGCAGGGTCGTACCTTTGCAGATGATGGCCCCCAGCCGTTGTATCTCTGCAATCTTCGCGTATTCAATGCCATAGCTAAAAGTGCCAGCCGCGGTGATGACTGGATTCCTTAGCAAGAGCCCGCTTTTATGGTGTGGTGCCAGCTCGGTTTGTAGGTTCATCCTTCACTATAGCTTCTCGCTTCATTTATCAAATTTCGTAGCCGCTGTGCCTCCTGCCCTGCACGGGTGGCAAAGTCGTGGCTACCGCCAGCATACAGGATGGAGCGAGAAACCGCAAGTATGGCACGTTCACCGTGTTTATCCACACCTGCCTGTATCGACGCTTCCAGGTCTCCCCCCTGGGCGCCTACTCCAGGGATCAGAATAGGCATAGTAGGGCAAAGGGATCGAATAACGCGCAGTTCCTGGGGATAGGTTGCACCAACCACCAGACCGCAGTTTCCTGCTTCGTTCCACGTTTGAACGCGCCTGGCTACTACCTCATAGAGCGGCCTTTGCTGTCCCTCGCCGTCCTGTACAAGCAAGTCCTGGAAATCGCGCGCGCTGGGATTTGACGTGCGGCAGAGCATGATGACCCCTTTATCGCGGTACGCCAGGAATGGAGCGACACTGTCGTAACCCAGGTAGGGATTGACGGTCACCGCATCACAGCCATAGATATCAAAGACGGTCGTGGCATAGTTGCGGGCCGTATTGCCCAGGTCTCCACGCTTGGCATCAATAATCACGGGAATATAGGCAGGGATGGCCGCGAGTACTTCCTGGAATACGCTCATGCCGACTGGACCCAGCGCCTCAAAAAAGGCTATATTCGGTTTGAAGGCGCAGACAAATGCAGCCGTCGCCTCGATGATAGCATGGCAAAAACGAATCACCGCCTTCTCAACCGGCACGTCACGTAAGACAACCGGAAAAAGGCCAGGCTCAGGGTCCAGGCCCACACATAGCAGACTATTATGTTGGCGCGACACCCCGAGCAATTTCTCTAGAAAATTCACGTCTTTTTACCTTAAATGGCCGCTCTCGTGCCCGGTTTGACCGATGGTACACCGGCAGCGCACATTGGACAGTCATCGGGACTGTACGTCTGCGCTGTAATACTGAGCAAGGCATGACAGGGGACGGAGAATTGCCTGGGTACCGTCCCCCCGCTGCGATCAATCAATACTTCAATGCCTGCGATGTCAGGTTGGTACGGCTCTATGGCGCTGAGCGTCTCGCGCAGCGAAAGTCCCGTCGTCAACACATCATCGACAATGAGAACAGGAGCAGATGCGTTGAGCTTGAAGCCACGACGCAGTTCTCGTCCACCACCTGAGGACGGTTCAGCAAGGAGGCAGCGCGTATCAAGCTGCCGTGCCACCTCCTGCGCTAACAAAGCTCCGCCAGTTGTCGGCCCGATCACCGCCGAGAGCGCACCCACCCGGTAGCGCACTGCTATTTGCTGGCAGAGTTGTTCTGTGACGCGCGGCCACTCCAGCAGGCGAAACTTTTCCCAGTATTCATCGCTGTGCCGCCCCGAACTGAGCACGAAGTGCCCATTTGAAACGACACCTAGCTGTTGAAAAAGTGTCAGCAATACTGTCGAGTCCATCATAGCAGTTACGGCATGTAGTGGACGCTGTTACGCGGGTACTCGACACAGTTCAGGCAGCTCTCGCTGCCAGTGATGAACTGTACCAGCCGCTCAAAACCCATGCCGAAACCGGCGTAAGGGATCGAGTCGTTGTCCCGCAGCCTCAGGTACCATTCATAGTCTTCGGCGCTGCCACCCGCTGCCAGCAGGTGCTTCATTGCTTCCGAATGCATCAACCGATGGCGCAGGCGCGCAGGATCCTCTTCACGTTCAGCCCCACCGCAGACCTCGCCCACGCCCGGCAGCAAGAGATCGGCGGCGTTGACGATACGCTCATCCTCGCGATTCTGGCGCATATTGAAAAACTTCAGTTCCAGCGGGTAGTGCGTGATAAATGTGGGGAACTGGGTCCACTCCAGCAGGGCGATCTCGCGCTTGCGATCCAGATCGTCGCCCCACCTGGTGGCTATGCCCATCTTGTTGAGCTGTTCGACAGCCTCACTGTAGGTCATACGGCGGAAGGGAGGCTTGATGGTCTCCAACATGGCGATATCGGCCCCCAGCAGCTCCAGCTCGTCACGACGCGACTCCAACGCCTTCTGCACCAGCATACTGACCAGGCGCTCTTCGATATCCAGCAGCGTCTGCAGGTTGCCAAAGCCAATTTCGGGCTCGATCAGCACAAACTCTGTCAGGTGGCGATGGTCGGCGCGCGGCTCCGCCCGGTAGCTATGGTTGACCGAGTAGACACGACGCAATGTCTGGCTATGCACCAGCGGCTCCAGGTGCAGCTGGGCCGTCTGGGTCAAGAAGGCCTTATTGCCAAAGTATTCAAGCGGGAACAGCGTTGAATAATCTTCACATGCGCCAGTCAGGCTGGTGATGGTCGGGGTAGTAACTTCGA
>VBHS01000152.1 GCA_005881295.1 Chloroflexota bacterium | reverse complement strand
AACGCTTCCATTGCCTCCAGGCCGCGCTGGTCGGCCAGCGTTGAGAACATGCGACGCATGACGACAACGGCACGGAGGGTTTTATCGTCGAGGAGCAGTTCTTCACGGCGGGTGCTGGAGAGCGAGATGTCAATGGCGGGGAAGACACGGCGTTCAGCAAGTTTGCGGTTCAGTACCAGTTCCATGTTGCCGGTACCTTTGAATTCCTCGTAGATTACATCATCCATGCGGCTACCAGTATCCACGAGAGCGGTAGCGATGATGGTCAGGCTACCACCTTCCTCGATTTTTCGGGCTGCACCAAAAAAGCGTTTGGGGGGGAACAGCGCGCTCGGATCAAGACCGCCGGAGAGGGTACGTCCACTTGGCTGCACCGCCAGGTTATAGGCACGGCTCAAGCGCGTAATACTATCCAGCAGGACCACCACGTCACGTCCACCTTCCACCAATCGTTTGGCGCGTTCAAGCACCATTTCAGCGACACGCGTATGAGCCTCGGTCGGCTCATCAAAAGTTGAACTAATGACTTCGGCGCGCACCGACCGTTTCATGTCGGTGACCTCTTCAGGCCGCTCACCGATGAGGGCAATCATCAGATGGGCATCATTATAGTTTTCAGTAATAGAGTTAGCGATAGATTTAAGAAGCATGGTTTTACCCGCTTTTGGCGGGGAGACGATCAAACCACGCTGTCCGCGCCCGATGGGAGCAACCAGGTTAATGATACGACCGGAGATATTCGATGGCTGGGTTTCCAGATTAAACATCTCGCGGGGGAAGATCGGGGTCAGGACATCAAAATGGGGACGACGTTTAGCGATTTCGGGGTCTACACCGTTAATAGCCTCAACACGTAAGAGACCATAGTATTTTTCGTTATCCTTGGGAGGACGGACCTGGCCAGAGACCATGTCACCAGTGCGCAAGCCAAAGCGGCGGATTTGAGACTGTGAGACATAAACGTCCATGTTACCTGGTAGGAAGCGTTCCTGTCTGAGGAACCCGAAGCCATCTTCCACGATTTCCAGCACTCCGGCGCTAAAGATGTTTCCCTGTTGTTCCGTATTGGCTTGAAGAAGGCGGAAGACGAGGTCTTGTTTTTTGAGGGCGGTGTAACCTGAGAGTTCGAGGTCGCGAGCGATGTCGCGTAGCTCAGTGATAGTTTTTGTTTCTAGGTCAGCGATATTCACGTTGTGTAGGGCGAAGCAAATCCGTTGGGAGCGACACGCCCATTCTCCTTTCTGTGATGAACCTGGCGGTAATGGTGGGAAAAATTACTTCTGTCACATATACGAAACTAGGCTCAGTTTGGGAAAAACCTTAAAAAATTTGTGGCAACAACGATGCTATGCTCATGGGAAATGCAAGAGGTATTGGGCAAAGCGTCTATGTATGTATGACAGCGTATGATACTACAACACATCGATACCAATAATATGGCGGGTCTAATGGATGGGTGCAGTACATACCTCTGAAGCTAGCTTGAATATACCACAGGGACGAAGGGATGTCAAGGGTTTTCAGCACTTGTTTTATCGATCTATAGAATGTTTTTGAGGTGCAGCAATATTAATAATCAATTCATCACGTTAGATGTTGCTTAGGAAAGCAAAAACATCCCAAAATATGCCGATTTACCCATGTTTTGGTGTCCAAATTCCGCCATGCTGGGGCGTATAAAGAATAGATAAGCAGGAAGGAGTTGCAAAACATGTATACAGAATGTCTTACAGCCGATACAGAGCTCACGGTAAACGAAGATGCGATGGACACGACTATAAAGGCAGACCTTATCACCGATATCCCGGTGATCGAGGATTGGTTTGCAACTATGCCCGCTATTCCAGCGGTATCGTCACAGCAAAAAATCGATGAAGCCTCATGCAAGCATGAAAGGGAGATGGCGGCACAGTTTGCTAGTGTTTAGCCTGGCACTGATGTTTCTACTTGTTGGTTTCGATATCATGGGGCTTCTCGTATTGCATGCCCATTAAGAAACGCATCAACGCAGGGCGGGAGACCAGGGCGGAGGCAAGCTGCGCTCCTACATGTAGATTGGTAAATCCAAAGCCCGCGCCTGTAGTTCGCTTGACCGGAGTCTCGGATTGACGTATTGTATAATAGAGGATGTGACACGTTTCGTTACGAGATGATGCAAGAGGAGAACGGGTGCAGCAGCCAAGAAGGACACAAATTTCCTCGCGACCAAGCGGGGGCCTGCCCTATGTAACATCGGCAGTGGGCATAGAGGAGACGGTAGGTAGTTCGCGTGCCAGGCGTAGTTCGCTCTTCGCGCAGACAATTATCTGGATGACAGGCCTGATCTGCCTGGCCTTGCTGTTTAGTTCGTTGGCCCAGGCATGGTCCAATAGCGCGCTCATGCAACGTGTACAGAGTGCACAACAGCAGTACCAGCAGCTGCAGGATAAGCATGATGCCCTGGTAAAACTGGCAAATTATTACAAAGACCCGTATGTTGTCGAGAGCGAGGCGCGCCAGCAACTTGGCTATGTTCGCCCTGGAGAGTATCCGGTTATTTTCACAAGCGCAACGACAAAGACACAGCCGGTGGTGAGCGATCATCAAAAGCGGGCTGCTCAACAGGGATACTGGCAGGAATGGTGGAACGCCTTTTTTGGAAATTGACCAGTTTGCTCAACATCAAGGGCTGCTTAAAGGTCCTAATTGGCTTGACAACATTGTATGGTGGATGTATAACATGATTGTAACATTGTAAATGCATCGAGGTATATACATGAAACGGCGGCACGGTTACGTAGAACAATTCCTTGTGATTACTCAGCTCCGGTGTTGGCTGGAGCTTCTTGGGTTTGTAATCATAAGGCGTTTCGTCGTTTGAGTAAATTTTTCATTTAACGGAGCGCACTTGAAAAAGCGTTCCGTTTTTTTTATTACACATCAAAATTAAAGAACTCATTTTGATTGTTCGTGTGAAGGAGTAGTTGTATGCGTCCGTTAATAGGTATACCTTGTCAGGCAGACTACCGGGAGGGGTCCGGCCGTCCAATCTACTGCAATAATCGCTCTTATGTCCAGGCGATAGAACACGCTGGTGGTGTACCGATACTTATTCCTATGGTTAATGATGTTGGAACACTTCATCCTTTATTAGGGAGGCTGGATGGCATGTTGTTTTCTGGCGGCGCCGATATCCAACCTGTACATTATAGTGAAGATCCACATCCAATGCTAGGTAAAATAGACCAAAAACTTGATGAGTTGGAATTAACTATGGCGCGCTGGGCATTACAAGAAGATGTCCCAACGCTCGGCGTATGTCGCGGCATGCAGCTCGTGAATGTCGCCCTTGGCGGTACACTCTATCAGGACGTGCAGACCCAGGTTGAAGGGAGTATACAACATTGTAAACGTGAATTACCTCGTCACACGCTTGTTCACAGCATATGCATCGAGGAGGGGAGCAAGGCAGAGGAGATCTTTGGGACGCGGGAGCTCCAGGTCAATAGCCTTCATCATCAGGCGGTGAAAGAACTTGGTAGGGGCGTGTATATCAGCGGACGCGCTGAAGATGGCATCGCGGAGCTACTCGAAGTTCCCGAGAAACATTTTGTTGTCGCGGCTCAGGGACATCCAGAAGAGATCTATATGCGTGAACCAGTCTGGGCCAATCTCTTTATTGCTTTTGTCGATGCCTGTATTACGCGCAATAGTTCGATTTTTATAATGGGCAGTATGCAGATGGCTAAGGGCGCTTAGGCAACAAGTTATACGAGGTGAGAGGAAGCAAATCCTTTCTCCTCGTGTAGGGGGCTGAACCAGGAAGGTACTATTGTACTAATAAAGGTCATTGAGGTGGAGCAGGCTTATTGCTACTTTGATAGGGCATTCTCTTTCTCGAGTCTGAGGTAGCGTGATGTAAGCAGTCAGCTTGAGCGAGCGCGGAGAGAAGTTCTATTAATGCGTTCAGTGTAGTTGACGTTATCTGACGCAGGCGAGATACTGCCTCCAACTCGCTGTATTGCAATATTGAAGCTTGTATGATATGCTCCTGAAACAATAAAAATTACAACCCGTTGAGTTTATAAGAGTCAAAGATCATTGAAGCTAAAGACTTTTTCATTTCTATTGGGTGATGGAGCTACTCGAAACTTACCATCGCAGCGGGAAATAGATCTATTAAAGATAGAGATTATATTAACTTGCGGACTATTATTAACTCATGGGGTGTCCAGCTAATATACGAATACCTCAGGACTGAGGCGCCTATATGGTTATGTTGATAAGATTGATGAATAAGGTGATTGCTAAAAGATGCGGATTATATCCCGGGCACCATCGAGACCACGGAGCTTGCTTGACATCGGGTCGAGTAGAGCGCCTGGGCGGCTAAATCAAGACGACATTAACGAAGTTGGCTATACTAGCGGCTCTGAGACTGTACAAGGTCGTCGTGGCCTTATTGCTCACGAAGGCATATTTACTAGAGATATCCCTGGATCATGTTATTGCCGCCATCCACACGCTTCTTTTTCCATTTCCTTCTTCCTATCATGTACTTACTCTCCTCCCTGATCGGGGAGGACCGTAGATCGATCTGGTCTACAACGACGATTGGGTCATAAAACTCAACCGTCCAGAGTCACTATCTAACTTCTTGAATTAGGTTCATAGCCTGTCTAATTCAAAGTGAAACCAACTTGGAGAGCTCAAGAATTTTCCTGTAAGGAGTAAAATTATGGAAACACCTGTATTGCAAACTCCGACGCTTCTATACCTGAGTAAATCCGATATCACCCGGTTAGGTGGCAATTCTTCCCAACTCTATTTGGACGCCGTATACCATGCTCTCACTCTTCATGCTCGCGGTGAGATTGTACAACCGCTTAAACCCTATTTACGCTGGGGTGGTGATGAGAGCCATATCGCTGATCGGATCATTGCTATGCCGGCCTACCTGGGAGGAGCGGACACTGTAGCTGGTCTGAAGTGGGTCGGTAGCAGACACGACAATCCTTCACGCTATGGAATAGATCGGGCTAGCGCTCTCACCATACTGAATGACCCGGAGACTAATTACCCGATCGCTATTCTCGAAGGGAGCTTGATCAGTGGCATGCGGACTGCAGCAGTTACTGCCCTGGCGGCTAAATACCTGGCCCCGACAAATTTTCATCGTGTTACCTGTATAGGCTGTGGTCCCATTGCACGGATGCAGCTACTGACGCTGCTAGAACAGTTTCCAACAATTGCTATTATTCATCTTTTTGACCTGAATCCTGCCGCGGCTCAGTGGTTGGTAACCGAACTACATCAAAGTTACCCACAGGTTGAGTATCAAGTTGCAGAAACAGCAAAAGATGCTGTGCAAGCAGGGGAAGTAGTCATTACCTGTACGACTACTGATAAGCCCTATCTCCCTTTCGATTGGCTCCGTAAAGGCACTTTTATTAGCAATATCTCCATTATGGATGTGCATAAGGATGTCTTCCTTAAAGCTGACAAGGTTGTGGTTGACGATTGGGATCAGTGCAACAGGGAAAAGAAAGTGCTTAATCAATTGGTACAGGAGGGACACTTTTCTCGTGAGCAACTTCATGCGGAACTAGGTCAGATTCTCATTGGTCAGCGGCCAGGGCGAGAGTCGAATGAAGAGATAATTCTTCTCAACCCAATTGGAATAGCAATCGAGGATGTGGCTTGTGCCCATGCTATTTATCAGAAAGCTCTTTCAGCGCAAGTTGGCATTCAATTAAACCTCTACTAAAAGTGGCTGGGATGGGTATTCTATTTTACTTTCAACAATGAGTGATAATACACTACACAAAATGCCTCAATTGTGGTCTAGAACCTGCCTGAAAAGGTCCGCTCAGGCAAAGTGGAGAATTGGCCTGGGGAGCCAATTTGTGTCGAGCCGTGAAACGGCTTCGTGAGCTTTTTCAGATAGTTTCTACTACTAGAGGATCAGGAGTTCGATAATGAGAGACGTAAGCAAACGGTTAAGTACTCAGGAGTATCTGCATTTGATCGGTGTTCCGGATCTTCCGCCGTTGACGAGTCCATTCGATCCCGGTTATGATCCGGTCACGCTTGAGAGCCATCTCGACCAGAGCTGGCATCTTATGGATTCCTTGAAGATCTCGATGGCATGTTGGATGATTGCCAATGAAGCTACGACGCGGCGGAAGATCGCAGCAGCTCAATCCCACAACGTGCCGACAGTTACCGGTGGAGGGCCTTTCGAGGTGGCTGTGGCCCAGGGACAGCTCGGTGCATATCTCGACCTGTGCTCAGATATTGGAGTCGAATGGATCGAATGTGGAGAAGGCTTCACTTCTCTGTCAATCGCGCCACAAACGGCTGTGAATATGGCGCATGAGCGAGGGCTCAAAGTCCAGTACGAGATGGGTAAGAAGCACGAAGGTACCTTTACTTCGACTTCACTTGATGAGGTGGTGGCGCGAGGACAAGCCTGGCTCGATGCTGGAGCTGAGCAGCTTGTCGTCGAGGCCCGTGAGAGCGCACGCGGAGTGGGAATGTTTGAAAACGATGGATCGTTCAATCCAGCCTTTGCGGATCGATTCGCCGGGGAATTCGGGCTTGACATCGTGATGTTCGAAGCTCCAAACAAGCCGAGTCAGTTCGCTCTTCTCAAGCATTTTGGGCAGAGAGTCCGCCTTTGCAACGTGCGCCTGGAAGAGCTATTGCGTGTCGAGATCTACCGGCGTGGCCTCCATTCAGATGCGTTCGCCATACCCAACCTGCGGCCTACTCTCCCTGGCCGCGAGACGTTTAGATAGGAGCTTGTCATGCGGAAGACGGTAGTGATCGATTGCTTCCCTGAGAGTGTGAAGACCTATCGAAACAGCCACGTGATTGTGGCGGTTGATGTCATCAGGGCAACGACGACTGTAGTGACTGGAGTCGCTCGCGGCCGAAGGTGCTTTCCGGTCCCGACGATTGAAGCGGCGGATTTACTTGCCGCACAGCTGACCAATCCGCTCCTGGTCGGGGAGCTTGACGGGCTCAAGCCATCCCGCTTCGAGATGAACAACAGCCCAGCAGAACTGGAATCGCGGACCGACATCCATCGCCCGATGATTCTCCTCTCCACCTCGGGTACGAGGCTTTTTTGCGGGGCCCGGGAAGCGCAGGCAATGTATGTTGCGTGCCTGCGGAACTATAGCTCGCAGGCTGCCCATTTGGTGGCTCACTACTCGACAGTTGCTCTGATTGGTGCTGGAACCAAAGGTGAATTTCGCGAAGAGGATCAGCTATGCTGTGCATGGATTGCGGAACGCCTCCTTAGGGCGGGCTTTGAGCCGCAAGACGCAAGAACGGCCGCAATAATCGAGCGGTGGAGTGGTGTTCCCGCCGATGCGATCATCGACGGTGCAAGCGCCCAGTATCTCCGGCGAAGTGACCAGTGCAAGGATCTTGAGTTCATCCTGACCCACATCGACGACCTCGACGAAGTTTATCGCTTCGAGGGGGATCAGGTGAGGAAGCACGTTGAGAAGCCAATGGACCAACATAGGAGACCATTCCAAAGCGAGGACAAACTGACTGCTTGATTTGGAAGTGGGATGATGTCACGCCTCAGAGACGAGCATGCAGGTAGTGTACTATAGATGAAAACGTTAAAATGCGCTACCTGCGAAGGAATGGCCTGTAAGTGCGATTTTGCCATGAGGCAATGCGCCGGCAAGAATGATTATCGCTCAACACATTGAGCCACAATCATTTATCAATATGGGTGTTCTGCAAATATTCGCTTCTCAGCAGGCTGGAGACGCGTATGTCATTATATTTGCCGAAGCGCTGGACGGCCTCGCGCAGCGTTCCTTCGTACTTGAAACCCGCTTTCTCATCGGCGCGCCAACCGCCAACATTATCTTCCATAGCATGGGACTGAATGCGATTAAGGTTCAATTCCATAAAACCATAGCGTAACATCAATTTCGTGGCTTCGGTTCCATAGCCTTTGCCCCAGGCAGAACGATCGCCGATAATGATATAGAATTCCGCGCTTTGGTTGATGTAATTGATATCATTGAGCCCGACCAGGCCGATCAGGCGATTGTTCTCGTTGAGAGCGACACCAAAAATAATGTGTTTCCCATCCTTGTAGAGGAGTTCCAGGCGTTCTTTACCGCGCGTATCGCTGGTAGGGTAAATAGAAAAATAACGGCGGATCTCTTCGTCATTCATCCATGTTGAGTACAGGTGATTATCCTGCGCAGGTTCTAATGGCCGCAGGTAGATACGCTCCCCCACGATGAATGGATTCTGCATATGTGAGGTATCTTGTGCCATAAAAAAAGCTCCCTTCTCGCTCTTCGGGGCCAAGTATAGCATAGCGGAAGAAGGGGGGCAATAGGGCTAGCCCACATAGAAGGCGGAAAAGCATGGAAATTTGTTCCAATCTATGGTATATATATGTTTGCTCTGCCACATCCTCTCTTCTCGTTTGCGCGTAGTCGTTATTTCCTATTCGAAGGTGTTATAAAAGAATAGTATAGAGAGATAGAGAAATAAGGTTGGAATACCTTGTTCTGAGGAGAAGAATTAATTATGTGTGGACGTTTTACGCTTTCTACCGATATCAAGAGTGTTGCGGCGAAGTTTGGTGTGCCACCCACTTTGCAGGCGTCGCCGCGTTATAATGTTGCTCCAACACAGGAAGTTGTGAGCATTCTGAGCAATGGGTCAGCTCATATGGAATGGCTGCAGTGGGGGTTGATCCCTTCGTGGACCAAGGATGAGTCAATTGGTTCGAAGATGATTAATGCCAGGGCGGAAACACTGGCGGAGAAACCTAGCTTCAAAAGGTTGTTGCGTTCGCGACGTTGCCTCGTGGTTGCAGATGGTTTCTATGAGTGGAAGAAGGAACAGGGCAGCAAGACTCCAATGTATATCACGCTGAAGGATGGCAGTCCTTTTGCTTTTGCCGGGTTGTGGGATCTCTGGCATAGTCCCGATGGCCGTGACATACGTACCTGTACCATTGTTACTACGCAGCCAAATGCGCTGGTTACATCCATTCATGACCGCATGCCCGTCATTCTTTCCTCCGACGGCTGCGATATGTGGCTCGACAGCGAGCTTCGTGATGAACAGGCTTTGCTGCCTCTACTCGCTCCCTACCCTGCTGAAGAAATGACAGCGAGGGCGGTTTCGCGGCTGGTCAACAACCCAAAAAGTGAAGGGGCAGAGTTGATAGCCTGAGAAAGGAAAAGAGGTGCTCTTGCGCACCTCTTTTCCTTCTTAATCAGATAAGATATTGCCTTAAAGTTTAGCGTGCCTGGATGCGCAGGGTCACTTTGGGCGCGTGTGTTTCCTGGCCGGGTGAGGCCAGCGAACGGAGCGCGTCGATCGTTTCCTGGGCATTTCTGACAAACTCGGCCCGTACAGGAAGACGCTGCTTGAACTCTTCCACCGTGACATCATCGAGGAAGCGCACCCCTTCGTTGTCCAGCATCACGCGCGGTA
>VBHS01000151.1 GCA_005881295.1 Chloroflexota bacterium | reverse complement strand
GTGAAGTCGTAACAAGGTAGCCGTACCGGAAGGTGCGGCTGGATCACCTCCTTTCTAGGGACGACGGACTCGCAACGAGTCCTATCCCAGGTCGAGGCAGGAACGGCACGTGTTTGAGGGCGAGGGTGTGGGCGCAGACGTGTCGCGGAAGCTGTGCTGGTTTCCACTCTTCAGTTGGGCAAGTCCCCACTGAGCTGATGTACCTGAACAACCGAAAAGGATCTCTTCAATTTTGCCGAGAGCAAGAGTGAAGCAGAGGAGTGTACGCCACTCCCCATGGTCTCTTCGTCAGAGGAGATCCATGAGGAGCGACGAGCACACACACATCAATCACATACATACCGCGAAGGCGGGCTCATCCTCAGGTGAGTCCCCCCTTCGCACAAGCCTCCCACTCACCAGCGGGTGAGGGGAGCACATCAAGCAAGAACCATCAAGCCAGAGAACAAGCTAGACAGAGTACGAGGTGGATGCCTCGGCGCTCAAGACCGATGAAGGACGCGGAGACCGGCGAAACGTTCAGGGGGAGCTGCATGCAAGCGATGAGCCCTGAGACTCCGAATGGGGCAACCCCTCCAGAGTGATGTCTGGAGACCTGCAGGTCAATCCATAGCCTGCAGGAGGGCAGCGGGTGAACTGAAACATCTCAGTAGCCCGACGAGAAGAAATCAACACGAGATTCCCAGAGTAGTGGCGAGCGAAATGGGAGGAGCCCAAACCAGCGGCTCTTGCGAGCGGCTGGGGTTGTAGGACCAGCAGCAAAGCCCAAGCCCGAACGCGAAGGTGTTGGAAAGCACCGCCACAGAGGGTGAGAGACCCGTAGCGAGCCAGGGCGGCGGCTGGACTGGCATCCTGAGTACCACGGGGCACGAGAAACCTTGTGGGAAGCTGGGGGGACCACCCTCCAAGGCTCAACATCTTGAGCGACCGATAGTGAACCAGTACCGTGAGGGAAAGGTGAAAAGCACCCCGAGAGGGGGATGAAACAGACCCTGAAACCCCGTACTCACCAGCAGTCAGAGGCCACTCCTGCATGAGCAGGCAAGGGCTGATGGCGTGCCTTTTGTAGAATGATCCGGCGAGTGCATCGACGTTGCCTGGTTAACCTCCGCTAAAGGAGGGGAGCCGCAGGGAAACCGAGTCTGAAGAGGGCGCCTAGAGGTAGCGGCGATGCGACCCGAAACCACGTGAGCTATCCATGGCCAGAGTGAAGCGGATGTGAAAGTCCGTCGAGGCTCGAACTCACCAGTGTTGCAAAACTGGGGGATGAGCTGTGGATAGCGGAGAAATTCCAAGCGAACGTGGAGATAGCTGGTTCTCCCCGAAATGCATTGAGGTGCAGCCACGCACCAACTCAGATGGAGGTAGAGCACTGGATGGGCTCGGGGCCAAGTGCTGGTTACCAACCCCACTCAAACTGCGAAGACCATCTGAAGAGCGGGCGTGAGTGAGACGGCGGGGGCTAAGCTTCGTCGTCGAAAGGGAAACAGCCCAGACCACCAGCTAAGGTCTCCAAATCGATGCTCAGTGTCAAAGGTGGTCAGGACGCTCAGACAGCCAGGATGTTGGCTTAGAAGCAGCCATCATTGAAAGAGTGCGTAAGAGCTCACTGGTCGAGTGCCCTGGCGCCGACAACGTAGCGAGGCTCAAGCATCGTACCGAAGCTGTGGATGGTTAGTGCTCTCTTTCGCAAGAAAGAGCGCACGGCCATGGTAGGGGAGCGTTGTGCGCCGCAGAGAAGCCAGATCGTGAGAACTGGTGGAGCGCACACAAGAGCGAATGCCGGAATGAGTAGCGCAATCAGTGTGAGAACCACTGACACCGCAAGCCTGAGGGTTCCTGGGCAACGTCAGACGACCCAGGGTCAGTCGGGTCCTAAGCCGAGGACGTTAGAGTCGTAGGCGATGGCAAGCAGGTGCGATAGTCCTGCACCAGAGGCGATCATTACGCAGTGAAGCGGGGACGCGGTAGGGAAGGTGAACCCATCGAATGGACAGGATGGGCTGCCAGTGGGAAGTGCGAGTCGTGGGCAAGTCCGCGACTCGAGAGAGCATGACCCCTGGCACGAGTTTGCGCAAGCGAGCGGAAGTCACCGACGCCCAGGCCGCCAAGAAAAGCCGCTAACGAGATCGTCCTCTGCCCGTACCGCAAACCGACACCGGTAGGCCGGGGGAAGACCCCCAAGGTGAACGAGCCAACCTCTGTTAAGGAACTCGGCAACATGACCCCGTACCTTCGGAAGAAGGGGTGCCCTAGTAGTTTCCTGGCTTCGCGCCAGGGGGTGAGGGGGCCGCAGTAAATCGGCTCAAGCGACTGTTTACCAAAAACACAGGTCTCTGCGAACACGCAAGTGGAAGTATAGGGGCTGACTCCTGCCCAGTGCCGGAAGGTTAAGAGGAGGGGTGTACGTAGCTCCCAATCCAAGCCCCGGTGAACGGCGGCCGTAACTATAACGGTCCTAAGGTAGCGAAATTCCTTGTCGGGTAAGTTCCGACCCGCACGAAAGGAGTAACGACTTGAGCGCTGTCTCGACAGGGGGCTCGGCGAAATTGAAGTACCCGTGAAGATACGGGTTCCCCACGACAGGACAAAAAGACCCCGTGGAGCTTTACTACACCTTGGCCTTGAGACGAGGCGGTGGATACGTAGCATAGGTGGGAGTCGCAGAAGCACCCCTTGCGGGGGGTGTGGAGACAGCAGTGAAATACCACTTTTCCACGGTGTTGTGTCTCACACCGACCCCTGATCGGGGAGGTGGACAGGGCCAGGCGGGTAGTTTGACTGGGGCGGTCGCCTCCTAAAGAGTAACGGAGGCGCCCAAAGGTTCCCTCAGGGTGAATGGACACCACCCTGATAGAGTGTAAAGGCAGAAGGGAGCTTGACTGCGAGGCGAACAGGCCGAGCAGGGACGAAAGTCGGGCTTAGTGATCCCACATTCCCGAGTGGAAGGAGTGTGGCTCAACGGATAAAAGCTACCCCGGGGATAACAGGCTTATCTTGCCCAAGAGTTCACATCGACGGCAAGGTTTGGCACCTCGATGTCGGCTCGTCGCATCCTGGGGCTGGAGTTGGTCCCAAGGGTTGGGCTGTTCGCCCATTAAAGCGGCACGCGAGCTGGGTTCAGAACGTCGCGAGACAGTTCGGTCTCTATCCGTCGTGGGCGTAGGAAGATTGAGGAGCGTCATCTCCAGTACGAGAGGACCGAGATGGCTCGACCGCTGGTGCGCCAGTTGGGGTGCCCACCCCACAGCTGGATAGCTATGTCGAGAAGGGATAAGCGCTGACAGCATCTAAGCGCGAAGCCGCCTCCCAGACGCGTCTTCCCACTGCTCGTGAGGCAGTCAAGATCCCAGGAAGAAGACCTGGTAGATAGACCACAGGTGGACGCCTGGTAACAGGTGAAGCCAAGTGGCCCTAATGATCGTACGGCTTGTCTCTTGCTTGCCGTTCTTCTTCGGCTCCTCTCGCCCGCGCGCGAGGAGGGAGAGCTTGCAAGGGGAGTGGTGCGAGAGAGGTGTGGGTGAGCCTGCTCGGCTTCGGGCTCCTGGTCTCGGCAAAATTGAGGTAATTATGCTCTTTGGTAGAGGCGCAAGCAATTGCGTCTCTTTTTGTTTTGGGAAATTTCGTTGAAGCCTGCGAGGGGCGCGGCACTGGACACATCCGGCTACAATGAACCAATTTCTGCCAGCGCGCACTGTATTTCTTTCTGCACTTCTTGGTTTTCTTCGGTCGCCAGGGCAGTGTGTAACGCTCCTTTTGCATGCTCTCCGCCGATACGTCCCAGCGCCCAGGCTGCGTGTCCGCGAATTAACGCTTCGTTATCCTGCAGCGCACCTATGAGTGCTGGTACTGCTCGCTGATCCCCGCAATTCCCCAACGCGACACAGACATTGCGCAGTAGACCGCGCCGTTTTGCGCGTCTGATTGGGCTATGGCGAAAACGTTCACGGAATTGCTCTTCAGTCAGTGATAGTAAGGGAATAAGCTCTGGGCTGCTACCGACTGTTGCTCTCGGGCGAAATTCTTTATGAGGCAGTACTGGTAACGTCTTAGCGTGTTCAGGTTGCTGCTGGCTTTCTTCGTGGGAGGCGCTAGATAGGGTCTTCTGACTGCCCCGCAATCCGAGGCGTTTTTCCGCTACAATATTGACGGGACAGACCTCCTGACAAATATCACAACCAAAGATCAAATTACCCATCAGAGGACGCAACTCGAGCGGGATGCTGCCGCGCAGTTCAATGGTCAGGAATGAGATGCAGCGTGTATTATCTAGCACATAAGGAGCGGGGAGAGCTTTCGTTGGGCATGCATGGAGACAAATTTCACAACTCCCGCAGCTTGTTTTCAATGGCAAATCGGCCTGAAGCGGTAAATTCGTGACAATTTCTGCAAGGAAGACCCATGATCCCCATCCTTTGGTGAGAATATTCGTATTTTTACCGTACCAACCAAGCCCTGCACGCTGGGCGACGGCACGATCTACCATGCGCCCGGTATCTACGAACAAACGGGTCTCGATGTCGTCACTAATCTCTTTACGAGCGTATTCTCGCAGCCACGCAGCAAACTGCTGAAGCCTGGGTTTGATGATTTCGTGATAGTCGTCACCCCAGGCATAGCGAGAGATACGTCCTCGTGGTACGTCATCCTGGGTTTCGTCTGGCTGTTCGGTAAGATAGAACATTGCGAGCGTAATAATGGACTGCGCTCCTGGTAGGAGTGCATCGGGATAGCAGGACACTTCGGCGCGCTCCGCCGTGAACCAGGGCAAGCCTTCCATCAGACCCTCAGCGATGCGCTCCCTGATGACGCGTTCCGCTTCAGGCAAAGCCTCGGCGGAGGTAATGCGCGCTGTATCGAAACCGAGCGAATAAGCATATTCTTTGATGGTCGTGGGATTCAGCATTATATCAACACATCTCGACGCATATTTACCCAGAGGGCAACGCCAATAAACACCACTAAATAGATACAGAGCACGAGTAAGCTATGGATATTAGATAACTGTGGCGCTACATGTGAACCTGTTGGTGTAGGGAAGATATACGGGTCCTGGTTTGATAGCAAGTTAGAAATGTTTGAACCGATGAGGTAATCGGGCAGAGACTGAAAAAAACTCCCGAGAGGCCCGCTAATTGATTTCCCAAGCAGAGCAATAACGCTTATCGCCGGTTCAATTAAAAAGCTCCAGGTCAGCACTCCCACCATCCCCGCTGCGGTTGATCGTCCCAGCGTTGAGAGGAAAAGTGCCATCATGGCGTATGTAAACAGGCCGAGTATGGCAATCAGCAGATAGAGTACAGCATGGGCAAGCCAGTTTGTACTAAAGAAATCAAAGGTAGGGGCTATACCAGTAGTAAAACTGAATATGGAACCCACGAGTATACCCAGCAGTGTTATCCCTGCTACCCCAAGTAGAGTACATGCGATAGCAGCGCCAATTTTGGAAAGGAGAAATTGCGTGCGTGTTGGGCCGCGAGTAAGCATCAATCGCACCGTTTTATCAGTATGCTCCCCGCCAACGATGGTACTCACGAGAATGATGATCAATATTTGTCCCAGGGTCAGAAGTAATTGTACTACCAGGGATAACGATCCAGGGAGGCGCAAAGCTTCAGAAAAGCGCTGTATGGCTTCTGGTGGTGTACCATTTTTTGCCATAAGAAAAGCGGCCAGGGCAATTAAGCCGAAGAGAGAGACTGTTGAAAGGATACTGATAAAGCTCAATACCTTGGACATTAAACGACGACGTATCTTGTACAGTTCCATCCCGGTCAAACGCAGCGTAGCACTTATATAATCTTGTCGCCCCAACATCACCGAGCTAGCTCTACTTGATGGAGATGTTGAAGATTCAGCGATGGTGTGCTGTGAAGATTTCATTCCTTTTCTCACCAAATCCTTTCAATGTGGTCCAGGTATCCTCAATTCCCAAATTGCGGGTCATTTGAATCCCTCGCCAACGCTGCCATGCCAGGTCGTGGTGGGGTACTGATAGAGGCAGGAGGCATCGTGAGTCCCAGAAATAGGTCCTCCAGGCTCCCTTCCTGGGGGCGGATCTCGGCGGCAAAAAGATTATGTCGTGCCAGGTATGCATTAATTTCTGCGGAGCGCGTGCGGGGCGCATCTACCCGAATGATGGATATATTCTGCTTGTTGGTATCCATATGCGCAAGGGTAATCCATGGTAATCCCTGATTCCTGGCTTGCTGTAGCAGCGTAATGGCTTGCTCTGTTTCACCGGCGGTGTTCATTCGAACGATGATCTGTTCGCCTTGTTGCAACAGTTCATGAACCTCACCTTGTTTGATCAGGTTCCCTTTTTGAAGAATCGCTACACGATTACAGACGTGCTGTATTTCATGGAGGAAGTGACTGGAAATGAAGATGGTTTTGCCCAGCGTCGATAGTCGCTGGATGAGCTGGCGAATCTCAAACTGGCCTGCCGGATCAAGTCCATTCGTTGGTTCATCTAACAGTAACAGTTCTGGATCAGACAGGAGGGCCGCGCCGATTCCCAGGCGTTGTTTCATACCCAGAGAATAATTGCGAAAAGCCTGTTTTGCCTGCGTACCCAGTTCAACAATTTCAAGCACTTCTTCAACACGCCGATTGCTTGCGCTGCCTGAGCGCATACCAGAGGCAGCAGCAACGGCATGAAGGTTATCTTTTCCTGAGAGATATGGATAAAAAACTGGCGTTTCCACAATAGCCCCGACACGCTGGAGAATAGCTGACAGTTGATAGGCGTTATCCATGCCGAAAATGATTGCTCGGCCAGCGGTTGGGCGAATCAAGCCCAGTAGCATACGAATGGTGGTTGTTTTGCCTGAACCATTTGGCCCAAGAAAACCAAAGACATCACCTCTCATTACCTGGAGATGGAGGTCGTTGACAGCCATCAGTTTGCCAAAAGCTTTGGTAAGCCTGCTTGTGCTGATGACGATGTCGTCGTCATCAGTAATAGATATATCATCATGTTTCACTATGCGCGTATTCCTTCGTCACTATATAAAGAATTATGCTCTCTATTTCTGCTTATTGATCCAGGTTTCCTGTCAAATAATCTAGCGGTCCTTTTATATTCAGTATGCACAGTTTACACGAGATTGGCAAGCCTTTGGGAGATAGATAAAGTTCAATGGCGCCAGATACAGGCGTTGAGTGAGCGTGACAGCAAAGGGTAGCCACACTCGCTCATACACTTGTACCAGGCGCTATTTATGAAACTCTATTGTACTCTAAAGCATCGGTATCTTCACTCCTCGTTCTCTCGCGCACTCCATCGCCTCATCGTAGCCCGCATCGACATGCCTCATCACGCCAGTTCCTGGATCGTTCGTCAGCACTCTTGAGAGTCTTCGTGCCGCCTCTGGTGTCCCATCGGC
>VBHS01000150.1 GCA_005881295.1 Chloroflexota bacterium | reverse complement strand
ATGATCGGAATGGATTTTGTCTCCTCTTGACTCTTGAGCTGTTTAACTATTTCCCGCCCATCCTTTCCTGAAAGTAACACATCGAGCAGGATAAGGTCGGGCAGTCCCACAGCGTGGAGTTTTTCTACATATTCGCCCTTTTCTGTTGTCGCAACCAGGTAACCCTCCTCCTCCAGGATCACCTGAAGAAATTCAAGGATGTCTGGTTCGTCATCCACCACCAGGATTTTTTTTGCATTCATCCCCAGGTGTTCTTTCATTATATCGCCGTACGACTGTAACCCCTTAATATATAAAGAGACTGTAAAGCCTTATCTTATTTATCGCTAATATAACATCTTTATTTTGTCGAGACAAAGTGAGCAATATTGCAGGGCCTATAAACTTTATAAATCAGTGTCACTCCGGCACAGATTGTGTTCGTGAAACTCGAGGCAACAGCGGCACATCTGCTACCAATGAAACAAGTGAAACAAGTGAAACAAATGAAACAAACACCAGGCAACGTAATAAAGAGGAGTGAGTCTTTTTGATCGCTAGTGGACTGCTCATCTACCACCAAAACTTGTTGATGGAAAGGTTTCTGAGATACACTCCGGGACAGCTTAAGTTCTTGAAGTAGCAGGAGCGCTGTCACTTCAACGGTCGATGGAACGTGTAATAGAAAAAGCCCCCCTGAATAATCAGTTATGCCTCCTGTATACCTGTGCCTCTTGAGATGTGCCAACTTGTCTCTGAGATGCGCAAGTATCGGAGCTTTCCATATTGTGAAGAGGTAACAGAGCATATCTGATAGGAGGGATGGTAGAGCTAGAGATTGAGGAGATATGGCAGGAGAGAATCGGAGGAACGACGACCAGGAGATTGTCCCAGGAATGAAGGTAGAAGCTACAGAAGGGGACCTGGGTGAGCAGGATGTGAGCCCCGCCAAGGTTACTGACGTAGAGATGAACCAGCAGGGCGACGTCGAAGCCATTAAGGTTTCCAAAGGAGTACTCTTTAAGAAAGAACTCGAAGTACCAGCCGATCGCATTCAAGCAGTGAATTCAGTAGATGCGGACGATAAATCAAACGGAACGATCATGATTGATGCGAAAGAGGAAGAACTGGAGTCGCTCACTAAGCCTGGACAGCAAACCTTGCCGCCTGAATCTGAGCGACCGCAAGATGACCCGCTGGACGTGTTGGAGCAGCAGGTGCCCACGACGGAGGGCATGCGAGAGATGGAGCGCGACATCCACGTGCCTCGTCCGCGTAACTCGTTCTTGCGGGTGATCGGCCCAGGATTGCTCTCAGGGACCTCCGGGAATGACCCATCAGCGGTCACCACCTATGCCATCGATGGGGCGAATGTAGGTTATCGGCACCTCTGGCTGATGCTGCTGACAACGCCGCTCTATTATGCGGTGCAGTTTGCCTGCGCCAAGATCGGGCGCATCAGCAAGAGGGGGTTGTCGCAGCTCATACGCGAGCATTACGGGCGCCCTGTGGCGATCGCAGTCTCGCTTTTGCTTGTCGTCAGCAATATCGCGTTGATTGCAGCCGATCTTGCCGCCGTTGGTAGTGGCCTCGAGCTGATCACAGGCATAACATGGATCTGGTTTGTGGTGCCGGTCGCTCTAGCGCTGTGGTACTTGACGACCTATCGCAACTTCGAGTCCTTCAAAAAGATCTTTCTCACCATGAGCTTTGTGTTCGTCGCCTACATCCTGGCTGCCTTTTTCACCCATGCCAATTGGGGGGCGGTGCTGATGAGCACCTTTGTGCCGCAACTGGGGTTCAACTTTACCAGCATCAGCAGTGCCGTGGCGCTCCTGGGAGCGACCATCTCGCCCTACTCTATGTTCTGGCAAGCACAGGCCGAAATCGAGGAGAAGCGGGAAGGCTCGCTCAAGCAGCAATTGAGCACCATCAAGCTTGACGTGGGAAGTGGTGCCGTCGCTGGCCAATTGGTGGCCTACTTTATTATCATCACAACCGCCTCGACGCTGTTCGTGCACCACGCAAGCATCAACACGGCTGCCGACGCGGCGCGCTCCCTGGAACCGCTCGCAGGACCCCTGGCTCGCTACCTCTTTGCCATCGGCCTTATCGGGTCCGGCCTGGTGGCGATCCCAGTCTTGCTTGCCAGCACCTCGTACGCGGTGGCGGGGTCCTTTGGTTGGCCAGGCGCACTCGCCAGGCGTCCCTGGCAGAGCGAGAGGTTCTATATCGTGCTCACCGCAGCTACCGTGGCGGCCATGGTCATTACGCTCTTGCGTGTCGATCCCATCAAACTGATTTTCTGGTCGAACATTGTCGCTGCCATCGTTGCTCCCCTGCTGGTCATCGCCATCCTGCTGGTCGGCAATCACAGGACGATCATGAAGAATCAGCGCCTGAGCCTGCTTCACAACTTCAGCCTGGTACTGATCGTGCTGATCCTGATCGCCGGTGCTGTCCTGCTTTTCTACGGTTTGGCCACTGGACAAGGGGGTTAACAAAGCAGGTTACCTGCTACGAGAGTAGCAAGAAAAGAAATATGCTCAATCCTATCCATGATAGGTGAAGAGATGATAGCGGAAGGTAGGTGCTCAGACTATGGCCCAGGTGGCAGCAAACCCAAAACAAAGCGGACAGGAGCATCCCGAAGCGCAGAAACTTGGCCCATTTCTTTGCTGGGCGGTTGTCTTCGCCGATATCGGCACCTCCATTTACTATGTCCCTGGTATTCTCTATGGAACAGTGGGTAAGCTGGCGGGCTTCTTCGTCTTCTTAACGATGGTCGTCTTTATTCTGCTGACGTTCAAATATGTCGAAGTTACCTATCGTTTTCCTCAAGGCGGCGGTGTTGTGACTGTAGCGACTAGAGCGCTCAATCACTGGTTTGGCGCGTTAGGCGGAATGTTCATACTCGTCGATTACTTCCTTACAGCGGCGATCAGTTGCCTTTCAGGCTTACTCTACCTGAGTGTGGTGCTTCCCGCGATCGGTCCCCAGACGACGTTTCTCGGGCTGAGCATTACCTTGTGGATTACCATCGTCGCCCTCATTCTACTCGGTATTCTCAATTGGGTGGGGGTCAGTGAAAGCGCCAAAGTGAGCATGGTGGGAGCCGTCATCGCCTTTTTCAGTGACCTTGCTATTCTTGTGACCGTCTTTACCCACATTTCCTTCTCGCAGTTCCTATCGCTTTTCCCTCAGATGTTCAGTGGAAAGACCCTGACACTTGTAACTCTGCTCGTTGGTTATGCGGGATCGTTTCTCGCCTTTTCGGGGTTAGAGAGTATTTCGCAGCTTTCTCCCGTCATGAAGCTCCCGCGCAGGGTTGTCGGGAGAATCGCGCTTTTCCTGGTCATTCTGACAGTAGGCCTGACCAGCCCATTACTCACTATGCTGTCCACACTCCTTCTGCCTAAAGCGGCAGCCGATCCTGTGCTTTCGAGCCAGATCATCTCGCTGCTCGCCGGTCGTTGGGGCGGCGTGTTTTTACAGACGGAGGTTGCAATCAGCGCCAGCGCGTTGTTGGTATTTGCCAGCAATACCGCGATTATTGGTTCCTATCACGTGTTTCTGGCCCTCTCACGCATGGAATTCTTCCCCCAATTTATCTTAAAGCGCAACAAATTGCGCGGTACTCCGCACAACTCGATAGCGCTCGCTACCATTGTTCCCATCCTGGTGCTGCTGGCAGTACGAGGGAATATCAATATTCTCGGTGACATGTACGCTTTTGGTTTGCTGGGTGCGTTCTCCCTGACATGCCTGGGTATGGATATTGTGCGCTATCGTCAACGCAAGTACAGGCGCTTACTGGCATCGAGATCTGTACCGCATGCTGACTCATATGCTCGTCAGCCCATATCCTCGACATCAGGCCCTGCTCAAAAAAGTGCGCAAGATACGTCAGGTGAACACACTGCTGAGCAGGCGTTAGAGGAAGAAGAAACAGAGGAGGAAAAGCGGGCGAGTCCTGCTGAGAGGCCGGAGCCAGAAGGGCGCTGGACGAGATCAACAATCAATTTCTGGTTGGGCATTCTCACGACATTTCTCGTATTGATAGCGTGGTCAACGAACCTGATCGCAAAGCCCCTGGCAACGGCCTTCGGTGGATCGGTCGCTCTCCTGGGCATGGCAATCGCTTTCACCAATTATAGGCTGCATAAGAGAAAGGGACGCATCCCGGTGGTGGTTACCGGGGTTGAGAGACATTTCCCCGCAGCTGTTCTGGCAGTACTTTCTGCTGGTAGTCGTTTGAATGAAGCAGTCATCAGGTCGGCAATTGCTAATCCTGGCAAGAAACCGGTGGTGTTCTTATACCTGGGAGAACGCGACTTAACGCACAAACCGGAGCTGTTCAGGCTGATTGAGCCGCACTTGAACGATGAGCAGGCGAGAAAAGACCTGGGCAGAGCAAACTACCTGGCAGAAGAGGCCAATGTTGAAAGCCGCTTTATCTATCGACATCGAGAACCGGGTGCAATCGCTCGCGTCTGGCAGGAACTGCATCCCCAGGATACCATTATTGCAGAGGAGCTGATGCCAGAGGCGCAAGAGATTCACCCACAGCGCACCAGCGTCGAATCAACTCCTGGCGGACAGGTAATGCATCTCGTCATGTGAGTGTTGCGATCGCTTCGTGTCTTTTCACGCCAACTTATAATCTTGCAAAACCTCCAGTGCTGCACGCGTCCCTTCCCTTACTGCGCCCTCCATATAGCCCTGCTCTTCAATGGAACAGTGCTCACCGGCAAAGTGAATAGGTCCCTGTCGCACGCGCTCATAACCGCCAAAGAGAGTATATTGCCCAACAGCCCAGCATGAGTAGCTTCCCCGGAGATACGGATCGCCAGTGGGGTAGCTCAGCGCTGCGGTGCCGGTGTAATGGGGGCTGATACCAGGGAAGACTTGCTCCAATTGCTCAAGGCAGCGATGAGCATACTGCTGGATCTTCTCTCCCCCGGCGTCATTGGTTGTTGTATACGGAGCTGGTGGCGTGTACGAGGCTCCAATTGAACCACCTGCGTAATCAACAAGCACGCCGCTGGCGATTGTTTGTCCGGGAGAGGTATCCCAGAGTACCTGGATATCCAGATCGGTGATAATAAAGCCGCTGTTAGGGTGAGGCCAGGGCCCGTTCTGATACCAGTAGCGTGTATCGAACTGCAAGAAAAGCTTGGAGATAGTGCCATACCCAAGCCGCGTGATCGCTGTTTGCTTCAAAGCATCAAACCCTGCCTGTCGGTAATCGACATGCCGCAAGGTGCTGAAAGGCAGGGCAAGGATGGCGTGGTCGCAGGTCACATCGGAAAAGCCATCAGGGGTCACAAAAGACAACGTGACAGAGCCGTTGCCATTCCGCCTGATAGAGACAAGCTGGTGGTGTAACTTGATACTTGATTCAGATAGGCAGCTGGCGATGGCCAACGGGAGTTGCTGATTACCTCCCGCTATTTTGACACTACCTCGCATTGGCCCCGAAGTTGGCGTGCGCTTCTCAGACGCCTGCGAGCCAAACATATAGACCAGGTTGAGTGAACTCTGTTCCTTCGTTCCGAGACCATAGAAGCCAGTGCAGGCAGTTTCCAGCAGATGACCAAGGGGAGCGTCGTGCCCTCCCTCCACATAGCGCTCGATCCAGTCGTAGACACTCAGGTGATCGAGTTGGTACCCCATATCGGTGAAGTGGGTGTAGGTGGTTGGGAAACCCGACTCCTCAAATTGCTGCTGTATGATGGGATAGATGGATTGAAAATACCTGAGCATCTGCGCTGCGCTGTGATACCGCTTGCAGAGATATGTAATGTTTTGTGCCCCCCGTGCTGATGTCTGTTCCAGGTCGATGGTTTTGAGTCCGAAACGCTTTATCAAGCCGTGGATCGCCTCGTGATCGCTGTCAATGAATTCGCCGCACCATTCGGTCACCTGGTTGTCCATCCAGGTCGCTGTATCGGAATGCATGCGACCTCCAATGCGATTTGCCGCTTCGTATATGCTGCATGAGAGGCCGGCATCCTCCAGTGTCAGGGCCGCGTTAAGTCCCGCAATACCCGCGCCAACGATGGCAATGTGTGTCATATTCATTCTCCTAGAGCCTATCATATCATAGACAAACTGTACACGACGCGCCTTCGCAGATCAAGCACAGCAAGCTTTCTTTGCCTGAGAATTGGGTAATAGAAATATCCACTTAACTGAACTGTTCGTAACGTTATCTCAACAATTTTACCACCAAAAATACATGTGTTTTTCCTATCTTTATTGTTGGTAATATATGATAATTGATGTTGTATGTTATTTTAACTACCGGCAGGTTCACCGGGAGCCTCGAACAAGTCAAAGGAGATACGTTGTATGTCTACTCCAGCTTTTTCGCGTATCCGTTGGCGCACTGCGTCCCCCATCGTTCTCGTACTTCTAGCACTTCTATTTAGTACGGTGTTCTCATTAGCTTCACACCTTAATGCATCAGCAGCTTCGCCTACCGCTTCTGATGGCCCTGGAGCGCTCTCCCACTTCGACCTCGCACGCAAGGATTGTCTTGGCACCGCTCGCAATACGACCTCCAAAGTCTGGTTCACCATTGCAAATGGGGTCCTCAGCGATGTCTACTACCCCACCATTGACAATACTAACGTCGAGACTCTCCAGTATATCGTCACAGATGGCAGTACCTTCACCGATTTGCAGACGCGCGATACTACCTATACCGTGCAGTCGCTCAGCAAGAATTCTAACGCCCTGGACTGCGAGGTAACGACAACCGCCAAAAGCGGAAAGTATCGCATCGTAACTGACTACCTGACCGATTCTGATAGGAACACGTTGGTCATGAATGTCCACTTCATAGCGCTCGTAGGCGATCTGTCCGCCTATCAACTTTATGTGCGCTACGATCCCAGTATCAACGGCAATGGTGGTGGCGGCAGTGGGAACGCGGGTGGCGACACCGGCACGGTCGACACCTCTACCGGTCACAACGTGCCTGTAGCCTTCGATACTGTCACGAAAAGCAACGCTGCCAATCGAGACTATGCCGAACCCGTCTATAGTGCACTCGACGCCTCGAATCCCTTTACTAATGTGAGCAACGGTTTCGCCAGCCAGCCAAGCGACGGATTGGTACAACTCGACACCTCTCACAAGCTCACGGCTCTTTATACACAGGCTAACGATAGCAACCTGGTACAAACGGCCCAGGCAAATATCTCCCGGGGCGGCATGTTCAAGCTGGCACTGGGCTTCGGTGCAAGCCAGTCTGCTGCCGTAGGTGCAGCAGAAGCGTCGCTCTCTACCCAATTTAGCCAGCTCCAGAAGAGCTACGAGTCCGGGTGGGACGCTTACGATAACGGCTTGAACACCCCTCCACCCAATTTTAAGGGCGCAACGGGCGAACAGTGGCACCAACTTGTGAGCGAATACTACCTGAGCGCTAACGTGGTGAAGGCATCCGAGGATAAAACCTTCCCCGGTGCCATAGTAGCAAGCCTCGCCTCCCCCTGGGGACAGGCTATCTCGGCCGGAGATCCCAACAATACCTTCTTCGGCTCTTACCGCGAAGTCTTCGCGCGCGACCTCTATGAAGCGTGGACTGGCCTCCTGCTT
>VBHS01000149.1 GCA_005881295.1 Chloroflexota bacterium | reverse complement strand
TCTGGTATATTGTCACGCCATTAGCAGAATAGACACTATGCAAAAATGAACTGAAACGATGCAAGTTTGCTGTGGGATATTTCATTTGCTCTAATAGCCCAACGTATAGATATTGAACGTGGTAACGTGCGAGTAAGTTCATCACCACACTTTGATGTGGGTCTGTATAGATCGTGTCTACATCGCTTTTTCGATTATCGAAATCGGCGGCGTTGAGGCCGTTATTGAGCCAGTTTACGCGCCACTGATATTCGTGTCCCACCCAGCCCATCGGTGTGGGAAGCCCTGTAAACGCTGAAATACGCGCATAGCTCGTGTAGTCATCTCCCACAGCCTCCACAATCACGGGATCGCCGCTCACATGACTATTGAGCCAGCGAATCGCGTAATAATCGCCAGAAGTATCATAATCACAATCGGGAACTTTACAGGTTTGTAGATAGGCTATACCATCCAGGCTATTCGTGCCCTGCATGTAATGATCTGTGCGCGCATATGTACCCACGAGAGGATAGACCGCGCTGGCCAGTAACAACAGCAACAGGCCCGCCATCCAGAGCCCCTTCACGCCTTGCTGCATCCAACGCAGCCCATTTGAGGTGACTACCGCTGGACGGAAGCTCTCCAGGATAAAGTAGATTCCAGCGCCCGAGGTGATAGAGAGCAGCGCCCAGGCCTGGAAATAGAATTTAAAAACGGTGTTCATACGGAGAAATTCTCCGCCCGCGAAAACGTCTTTCAAGAAGAATACTTCGCAGACAGCCACGAGAGCGAACGCAGTACTGCCCAACAAGAGGATAAATGCCTGAGAACGGTCGCGCAGACTATAGAACAGCGCGATACAGCCCAGCGCAGCAATGCTGCCTGCTGCAACAAATGTCGCGCTATTGCGTAGCGCGAATAAGGTGAGCAGCGTTACCCCAATAACGAGCAGGACACTCATGACGCCTTTATTGAACCTGGGAAGGCGAGCAGGTTGAGGAGCTACAATGTCTTCAGAATGAGCTGTGCTACGGGTAAAAAACGGGTGCCTGAACACCGTGGCCAGCAGCAGCGAGAGGAAGACAAAAGCGAACATGCCATAGATCAGTATTTCATTTGCGAGCGGGGAGCGATCAGCAGGCCCAACCACACCCAATCCCTGCGATGGTGAAATAAAGGTGAAATAGAAGGGAACATACATTAAAAATGAGAGCGCGATCAGCCCGGCGCAGACCGTAAAGATATCCAGCAGGAGTTCCAGGCGAAAGCGAGAGCGGTGAGCTAAATATTGCTGGAAGGCAATACACACCACCGTCAAACCAACATAGGTGGGAAAATCCCAGCCGTTCATGGCAAAGAGACCGCCCAGGATAAGGGCAGTCGTTGCCATAGTGATGGAGAGTTTCCAACCACGACCGAAAACGCGCAGACCCCTCCCTTCCTGTTCCAGGAACAGGTTGAACGCCAGCGCTATAGCTACTATGGTGAAGGCCAGCGCTAAAACATGCGCATGAAAGCAGGAGAGCAGGAAGCTAAAGGCCGGGAATTCGTTGATGGTTCTATCGACGACACGCGATGGATTGAACCAGTTAAATTGAGTCCAGTCGCCATGTTGCTCCCACCATTGCTGTGTTGCCGCCAGGTTGCCGAGGACCAGGCCCATCAACATGGTCAAAAAGCCATAGGGAACGGCACGAAGCAGCGATGGATAGCTTGTACCGGGTAGTTGTTGGGGTTCAGTGACTTTGTTCAAATGAGCACGCTTACGTAGATGCTGCGCCCAGGAAACAATATTGCTGGTAACGCCAAACAGGCTCACGGCAGTCAAACCAAAGAACATACAGATCCCTGTGTTAAAGACAATCGAAGGGCTCTGTCCGAGCAGTTTCCCCAGGGTCGCGGCAGTAAAGTGAGCATAATAGTAGTAGTTGATGGGGTAGCCTGCGAACCACATATCGTTGGGAGGGAAATGGGGACTGCGCATGATCCCAGCAATAAAGCCTTCATCCATAAACATTTCGAATGAGCGGATATCAGGCACAAACGAGCGTATCCAGCCCAGTAAAAACATCATGCCCGCGAAGACCGCTTCGCTGATAAGGATATAGGGAACATTGACGCGCACCACTTTTGCAATAGTCTGGCGCACCTTTAAAAAGCCAATGATATTGCCTGCCAGCAGGAGCAGAAAGATGCCGGTTATAAAGAATTGGCTGAAAGGCAGGACACTCAGGCACATCAATGGAAACCAGACACAAAAAGCCAGAACCGCTGTACCAATAGCTTTACTGAAGGCCCATCCCCGGTCTGGTAGATTATGAAATACGGTAATAGTGAGCGGCAGACACACGAAGCCCAGCACTTCGACCATAGCCCACATTTGTAGTAGTTCGGCCATTGAATCTCTCTAGTAAAATTTTGACGCCACTATAAAACACGTTGTAGGGATAGTGATTTTACGTATGGCACTACACCAATCTTAGACGTATTTGTGCTGTCAGAAGTTCCCATTAGTATACCATCTGGGTGCTATTTCTACTATATGGACGAAGAAAAGTGGTCAATCCTGGTATTACAGCATTTCGTAGATGGTTACGTCACTTGTACGATATACGATACGCACTACACTGCCCACCAGGCGGTCAAATTTACTCAACCCGAGCGACGCCTGCTGGCCATATATTTGTCGTTCTAATGGTCCGACATAAATATACTGTACATGATAATAGCGCAACAATTCAATGGCTGCAGACGAATTGGATGTCGAATAGATGATGTTAATGTTGGCGACACGATTGAGCGTTTGTTCACTGTAGCGCTGCTCACTAACATGGTCTGGCCAGCCCAGAACATCAGGCAAGCCGGTATACACCGAAATACGGTTGAACCATTGATAGGAAACGGGGGCAGCTGCCTCCAGTACAATGGGCGTCCCCGCGACATGGTTGTTGAGCCACGTGATTGCCTTTGCATCAGCGGGATACCAGGCACGGGCAAAGGCGAACCCATCCAACGTCGGAATATAATTGGCGCTCTGTACAGGTCGTTGTGGAGACGCATTGACCCATGCCTGGTGGTCACTGATACGCGCAATCGTCCCTTCAAAGAGAAAGACTGAACATGCCAGCGCTAACACGATGAAACTCACCGACCAGGCCAGCCGTATAAAACCAGCCAGGCGTTTATATAATTGTTGTACTGCAAGCGCGCCGCCAATGGCAAAGAAGAGCCACGCTTGCAACGAGAACTTGAAGACGGTGTTCATGCGGAAATAGTCACCACCATCCAAAAAATCACGCACATAAACGATTTCCTGGCCAAGGGTAATACCCAGCCCCATTAGCAGCATCACATATAGGAAGCGCGTCGTGGCCTCCGAGGTGTGCCGCGCCGTGTAGTCAAGCTGGACGGTAGTTGGTGCAATTTTCGACCGCTTTACTGGCAAAACGATGGCTTTGAATGATTTGGATGGCGCACCTCCATCGATGCCCCACGCGACGAAAAGGAAGATACCAAGGCCGAGCGCTGCAAGTAAGAGTGTCCTCAATCCGAGTAGCGTGACAAAGGTCAGTACCACAGCGCATAACAGTATGTACCCGGCGATACGCCGAGTTTCGGGGAGAATCTTGCTTCTCGCGTTCAGCCAGCGATACAGTTCCAGCAAGAAGAAACTGAGCGCAAGGAATATCCACAGGCAGAATATGGTGAGGAATTCAGCCAATGTGCTTCCCTGCTGAACCAGTCCAAGGCCATTCACATAGAGTTGCTGGTAGGAAGCATAAAATGGCCAGTAGAAAAGATAGCTAAGAGCATACAGCAGGATAACTGTTAAAAGGCAGAAACTTAGCGACACGAAGATTTCCAGCCTTGGGGACATTCTCTTCTCAAGGATCGTTTGTACGATCAACACCACGGTAAATAGCAGGGCATATACTGGCATATCCCAGGTGTTGACACAGGCTATCGTTCCAAAGACAAAGGCGGCGAGCAGGTATAAAAAGAACTTGCGCCTATGTTGTGAAGAACCTGCCATAACCTCCTCTTCGCCAGGAAGGACCAGCACGGCTATAATGCCCAACATGAGGACCGCTATCGGAAGATCGATCACGTGTGGGTGTAGATCGGCGAAGAGAAAGCTCCAAAATGGGAATTCATTGATAGTGAAGGGGATGACACGACTACTGCGCCAATAATCAAACATGGGGAGCGGTGCATGCGCCAGCGCGGCTGCGACCTGTGCTTTGAGTTGCACAAAACCGTCGAAATTGCCGATCAGAACCGCGAAATAGCCGCCGAGAAGAGCGATCGGGAAGCGACGTGTAAAACTGTACACCAGGGACACAACCCCTGTGAAAGTCAGAGCAAAGAGGGTGGGAATAGCCAGATTAAAGGCGGTTGTAGGGACGATCGCCGTGAGTTTGATCAATGCAGCGGCGATGACATAGCCATAGTAGTAGTAGTTAATGTAGCCGCCCGCGAACCAGGGATCATAGGGCGGCATGTAAGAACTGCGCACCACGGCGTGAAGAAACGCCAGTTCCATCGGTTTTTCTCCACCGATGAAGGGGTTCCACAAATCGGGATTGAGGGAGCGAATACCCACGAAAAGCAGGAAGGCCAGGGTAAAAACGCTCTCTTCCAGTAACACTAAGCGCCAGTGTTGGCGCAGGAAGCGCGTGATCTTCTGACGCTGCCAGGTGAACATTACAATGGCGCACAGCAGCAGAATGGCCACAACCAACAGCAGTGAGGCGCGGCTAAAGGCCAGTACGTGGAGGCTTGCAAGAAGCCAGGCAAGATATGCCAGCAGGAGCATACCGAGCGTCTTACTGAAGATATAGCCCCGATCCGCCAGCGCATAAAAAAGCGAGAAAGCGAGGGGAAACGTCAACAAACCCAATGCAGTAAGGGCCAGCCACCAGAAGAGCACTGGCGCTGCATTGGAGATACTATCCGCGGGAAATTGCGTCCCCAAAGGAGGCGACTGCTGGTTGTCGGCGATTTGTTGAGAGGTAAGCAACAGGGAGCGGTCTACTCCAGAAAGATTCGCACCGGCCGGAGGCAACTGCATGCCATCCAGCAATTTTTGAAAGAGCTCCCCGGACGTATATGGATAGGGATTGTCACGCACAAAGATGCGCGCAGTCGGATGATCGAAGACCGAATAGCTTTCGTCAGCGCTACTATCATCGAGGGACAGCCCAAAAAGGTTGGGGTGGTTCTCAAAACGCGCTGCAAGGTGAAAACCGAGTTGACCGCTGAAGAGCAATTGATAGTAGTGGATTGTCAGCGGGTAACGAGATGGCAGGCGAGGAATAGATTTATCCAGGCGATCGGTCGCCATGGTGATAACATCGACAGTAGGCAAGAGATTAGACAGTTGCCTCGCCTTATCGGTCGTATCATCCCCGTACAGATCGAGCCCGGTCTGCTGCTGTCCATTGGCGCCGGCATACGTGGCCTGCTGATAGATATCAGGCGTATGGCTACCGAGCGTAACGGGTAGAGGATCGTCCCACTGTTCATACGTGAGCACACTGCCAGGCTTCACGTGATTATAAATCCATTGCGAGGCCTGGATGCGCGTATTCGGCTGGCTGTAGACATTGAGCAAGGCCAATCCTTGAAACATGGTTCCCAGCAGAACAAGCACGATGGCCAGCATGGGCAGAATTGTAGCAATCCTTCGTTGAGAGGGTCGAGTTATCGCCTTTCCCTGCTGCAATAGCGCGAGCAATAGAGCAGCAGCCATCAGCGCGAGAAACGGGTAGACCGGCAGCATGTAGCGCATGAACTTGACATAGAAACTCCCTGTAATGGCACTATACACAAGCACCCAGGAAAGGACGACAAGCCACAGCAGGACATCGCGCTTCCAGACGCGCCAACAGAGCCAGAGTAGTCCGGCGAACGCCGCAAGGCCAAACGCCACTCCCATTCCCCACAAAAGCATATTCTGGATCTCATAGAGGTAAGGTATGGTACCTGCGAACTGCCGTACGTAGGGTAGATCAAGGTAACCACGAGCTAAATCACCCTGTGAGCTAAGTTGCTGGACAAAGTTCACCCTGTCAAGCAACGCATAGGGCATGGCTATAAGAAATGTCACTGTAGTTATGACGATCGTCAAGAGAAATGAGGCCAGGGAAGAAACGAGGCCAAGTTTACGCCAGCGCAAGAGCAAAGCAACTATGATCGGGATTATCAAAGGCGCGGCGCTGAATTTTGTGGCGAGGGCGAGACCATACGCAAGGCCCGCGACCAATGACCAGCGAATGAGGGCGTCCGTCCGTGCCAGTTTAACACTTGCCAGCAGCGTGAGCATTGTGAAGAACAGGAGTATTGTGTCAACAGCGTAAAAGTGCGAAAGCTGGAGTTGCAGAGGAGTGAAGGTCACCAGAGCAGCCGACAAAAGGGCCAGAGTCCAGGCATAGCGCCGGCCTGGCGTTGTATCCTCTACCAGGGCTAACGCAAGCCACCCTGTCAGCAGGATGGTGCCGCAATCAAAAATGGCAGAGAGCACACGGCCCACTAATGTCAGGTTGGACAACGATGTGATATCAGGGAAAAAATGAGACAGGACGTTGCCTATAATTGCTAAAAGATAGAGCGGGAAGGAGCCATAGGCAAAAAAGTGCGGATTGAGCGGCGAATTGGCTGGATCGAGGAACTGTGCCAGGCTGCCTGGCCAGGAGAGTGCGGTGACGTGAAAGAGAATTTGCCGTTCGTCAGGGTGAAAACTGTTGCCCTGATCCCAGTTCAAACCGTAGAGACGCAAAGCCAGGCCCAACAATGCCAGGGCAAATAAAGCAAACGGTCTCCAGCGCACAATGCTTTTCACAAATTTCTCTATCACTTCTTCCCTCTCCATGGAAAGAGGCACGATTTCTGCTCAATGTGTATAACGCGCATCCCGTGGCATTTCCCTGATAATCGACGACTAAGGACCACTATGGACCACTATGGACTGACCAGGTTTTAGTATAGGGAGTATGTCAGAATGGGTCAAGAGGTAATAGGGTAATAGACTGGATACGTGTCAACAGATGAGGATTGTTGAGTATAATATTTACGACGACACCTTGACATTAAACATCCCTTGTAGCGTAGAATTGCAGAGGATGACGTTATAAATGATATTTTGTTGAAGGAATAGATAATGGGCGTACCGACTCCGGGGACCCTCGCGCTGGTCGGCGCGGGTGAGTTTCTTCCACCAATCGCACCTGTCGATGCGATGTTACTTGAGCGCGTCGATGGCACACCTCATGTCGTGGTACTTCCAACCGCGTCAGCCCCTGATGGCCCGGGTGTTCCTGAACGCTGGGCAAAATTGGGCATAGATCACTTCTCTCAACTTGGTGC